>JBAXWB010000018.1 GCA_037128595.1 bacterium | reverse complement strand
AAGGTCCCAAGGGTTTGGCTGTTCGCCAATTAAAGCGGTACGCGAGCTGGGTTCAAAACGTCGTGAGACAGTTTGGTCCTTATCCGCTGTGGGCGTAGGAGATTTGAGGAAAACATTCCTTAGTACGAGAGGACCGGGAATGACGTACCTCTGGTGTTCCAGTTGTTCCATCCTAGGAGCATCGCTGGGTAGCTATGTACGGAAAGGATAAGCGCTGAAAGCATCTAAGCGCCAAGCCTCTTCCAAGATTGGATCTCCCCTCCGCAAGGAGCTAAAGGCAGGTTGTAGACTACGACCTTGATAGGCTGGAGGTGTAAGGCCCGTGAGGGTTTCAGCTGACCAGTACTAATCAGCCGTGTGGCTTGACTTTATTTTGACCTTACCTTTGACTTAATTTCTTTCTTACCCATCTCTATTTTTACTTTATTGGATTTTTCCGGTGACCATGGCGAGAAGGTAACACCCGTTCCCATACCGAACACGGAAGTGAAGGGTCTCAGCGGCGATGGTACTAGAGCTTTGGCTTTGGGAGAGTAGCACGTTGCCGGATTTTTTTTCGAGGGCTTGTGAGTAACATCACAAGCCCTTTTTTATTGCGCTCATCCACCTTCCGCAGTATACGTTCAGTCAAAGTCTTTGGAATTCAATGGAGGGCGCTGCTCTGTCAGCGCCGCATAAGATGGTTTTGGCAGAGCAAAACCCTCCATTTATTAAAACAGGACGTAAAAGATGTTTAAAATGGTGTATCTGTTGGCCTTCTCATCATTCCTGGCGCTGTCATCTTCTTCTGCTCCCGTCATTACCAACGAAAGTTCCCCACTTATGAATACTAATCCTGCGGTAGTCATGTTCGGGTCAGGCTGTTTCTGGTGCTCCGAAGCCATCTTTCAGCGTGTCCCCGGTGTCATCTCGGTCAGATCGGGATATTCCGGCGGGGAAACTAAAAATCCAACATATAAGCAAGTCTGTGCCGGGGACACCGGTCATGCCGAGGTCGTCCAGGTCTCGTACGATCCTCATGGTGTGTCTTTCGAAAGTTTATTGGAAATATTCTGGCTGAGCCATGACCCCACCACATTGAACCGGCAGGGCGCCGATGTGGGTACTCAATACCGCTCGGTGATCTTTTATTATGATTCGGATCAAAAGATGGCTGCGGAAAAATCCAAACACTCTCTCGATCAATCAGGAAAGTTTAAGTCGCCGATAGTGACGCAGATCGCCCCGGCCAGGGAATTTTATCCCGCCGAGGACTATCATGCCGAATATTTCAATAAAAATAAGTCCGCCCCCTATTGCCGGTTTATCATCGCCCCCAAGCTCGAGAAGATAAAAAAAGAGCACACTCTTGAGTGAGTCCACTCCTGCGGATTCAATATCCTATCCCGTGGGAGGGGCGCTATGCGCCGCGACTGTTCCTTTCAGTGACAGAATAGGGCTGTCGCGGCACATAGTGCCCCTCCCACAAAAAAAGAGCGGAAAAAGTATTGATTATGCATGATCCTCTTTGGACTCGGTTGCGCGATGTCGCTGACGAGGAGACATCTCTGTTAATCAGCCGACTTCCCCCTCAAATCCGCTCTAAAATCCAGGATATCCCGATTATTTTCGAGAAATCGCCACCACCTGACCTCCTTGCCGATGGGGTTGAAGCGGACGTCATGGGCTTGTTTGTGGGCGATGACTATCCTCATGAGGCATCGGATCCCATGCCCACGGAAATCTTTTTATTCCTTTTTAATATTTGGGACGAAGCGCAGGCCGATATGCCCCGCTATCGGGTTGAACTCCGGAAGACCCTGCTGCATGAGTGGGGCCACTATTTGGGTCTGGATGAAGACGAGTTGAGCGAGCGGGATTTGGCGTAAAATCGCGAAGCGTTGACAGAATGAACAGAATCAACAAAATATTTTATGAAGCAAAAGACGTTTTTCTTATTTTGAACATTTTGTAAATTCTGTCAAAATCTGGATATAATTGAAGATTTCGACGCATCTAGAGTTTAGTAATAAAACGAGCCTATTGACGACCTTATGCAGTTGGTATAGGCTTACTTCGTTTTAGTTTCAGCAAAGAAGTGGTTAATCATCAATAAGGAGTTCTCTATGAGTAAGCTGTTTGGCAAAGTTAAAGGGTTTACGTTGATCGAGTTGTTGGTGGTTATCGCCATTATCGGAATTTTGGCTGGCCTATTGTTTCCCGCGATTTCTGGTGCAGTGTTGAAAGCTAAAGCTACGAGTGCCGGTAGCAGTGGCAAACAGATTGCCACCATGATCTATGCTGAAAATCTGGCGAGAAGTGCGCGTTATGAAACGTCGGTGTGGCCGGTGGATACCAATGCGGCTACTGCGACCGATTATTTTAAATTGTGGGGCTCGATGGGTATTCTTAATGTCACCCCCGCATTTGTTTCTGGGCCTGAAATGCCCGCCTGTGCGACTACGAATTGGTCGGATTTAACGAAAGACCAAGTAGCGTGGAAGGTTGTGGTAGATCCGCAGAGTCGAGATGATATGCCCTTCCTTATTTCCAGGAATGTGAAGGATCCAACGCAAACAACCTGGGAACTGGACCCGCTCATTAAGCCTTTTGGCGACAGATTAGCGTTAGTAATCACGCACCAAGGCAGAATGACGATTTTGGAGCCAGATAAATCAACTGGTAAAATTATTCACAAGTATCTTATGACAGGGCTCACGATTAAAGAAAATTAAAGCTGTTTGATTTGTTGCACTGTAAGCCGGAAGCCACTATGGTTCCGGCTTTTTATTTTTCGGACCTAATGAGATTGCAGCACTTAAAAGGTTGTATGCTGATTAGCTTTACACTCATAAATATATCTGTTCAGATTTTCCACCCATGATCGCCAAAATCGTAGTTGATGTTGCCGTAGACAAGGAATTCGACTACCTGATTCCCGACTCCTTGACCGCTCAGGTTCGGCTCGGGTCCAGGGTCAATCTCTCCTTCGGCCCCAGGCAAACCCAGGGCTATGTCGTCGGTTTCAGCCACTCTTCCGGTCATCCCAAGCTCAAGGCGATTGAGTCGGTGGTGGGTGAGAAGCCCTACATTGCGGAAAGCCTCCTGAAGCTTGCCCGCTGGATGGCGGACTATTATTGCGCCCCCGTTGAATTGGCCGTGCAAGCGGTGCTGCCGGGGGCCGTACGCAATCAAAGCGCAAAATTCAAGGAACAGTTGTTTGTGGAATTAGTCCCGGCGAAATCGGAACTATCCATAATCAACACCCTCACCCCAGCCCTCTCCCCTGAAGGGAGAGGGGGGCCTGCGAGCGGACTCCCTCTCCCTTCAGGGGAGAGGGCTGGGGTGAGGGTCTCTTCAAGCGTTTCGGTCCGCCTAAAATCCCCCAAACAGGTCGCCGTGCTCGAGCTTCTCCGTGCCCGGGGGGGGATGTTCCTTCATGACCTCGTCAAGCTTTCAGGGGCCGAAGCCGCGACGGTTCGTACCCTTGAGAAAAAAGGGCTGGTCCTCATCAATAAGCAGGCGGCCCAGCGTGATCCGTTTGCCACCCACACGATTTTGCATACTGAGCCACTCGCCTTGATGACGGGACAGGCGGCAGCATTGGAGGTGGTGAAACAGGCGATCGATAAGGTGAGCGGTAGCCCTAAACCTTCCTCTCCCCTTGAGGGAGAGGACCGAGGTGAGGGGGATTCCCGGAACAAAGGGGGAGTTTCACGAGTGGGTAGCACCCCTCACCCCAACCCTCTCCCTCAAGGGGAGAGGGAGAAGAAGGCGTGTGTGGCGCTCCCTTCATCCTCCTCCGTCATCCTCCTCCACGGCGTAACCGGCAGCGGCAAGACGGAAGTCTATCTCCAAGCGATTGATTATGCCCTCAGCCAAGGCAAGGGGGCCATTGTCCTGGTCCCGGAAATCTCGCTTACCCCCCAAACCATTGAGCGGTTCCGTGGACGGTTCGGTGATACGATCGCGGTGCTTCATAGCCACTTATCGTCCGGCGAGCGGCATGATGAGTGGCACCGGATCCATGATGGGATTGCCCGGATCGTGGTGGGGGCACGGTCAGCCGTTTTCGCGCCTGTGGCCAATCTGGGGCTCATTGTGGTGGATGAGGAGCATGAGCACACCTACAAGCAGGAGGAAATGCCTCGTTATCATGCGCGCGATGTGGCGGTGATGCGCGGGCATTTTGAGAAATGCGCCGTGTTGCTTGGATCGGCCACGCCAGCGCTTGAATCCTTCGCCAATGCGAAAAATGGCAAGTATCATCTGGTGGAAATGATGAATCGGGTGGACCACCGCGCCATGCCCCACATGCGGGTGGTGGATATGCGCCAGGAAGCGGAGCGGACGGGACGGTTGTCCGTGTTCTCCCGCGACCTTCTGGATGCGGTCCGCAAGCGGCTGGACAAAGCCGAGCAGGTCATACTGTTCCTGAATCGTCGCGGCTATGCCTCCTCGCTGGTTTGCCCGAAGTGCGGGCTGGTCGCCAAGTGTAACGACTGCAGCATTTCCATGACCTATCACCGGCACGATGAGACGCTCAAATGCCACATTTGCGGGGCGATCCAGGGGGTGCCCGACCGGTGTCCGGGCTGTCAGGATCCCGCTTTTAAGTTTGCCGGTATCGGCACTCAGCGGGTCGAGGTAACTGTCGGCAAACTGTTCCCGCACGCCAGAATTGCCCGTATGGATGCGGATGCCACGCGGGGCAAGGATTCGCATCGGCGGATTTTGAATGAATTCAAAACCGGAAAAATTGACATACTGGTCGGGACGCAGATGATCGCCAAAGGGTTGGACTTTCCAAATGTGACGCTGATCGGGGTGCTGAATGCCGACATGAGCCTGCATATGCCTGATTTCAGGGCCAGTGAACGTACCTTTCAGCTGTTGACTCAGGTGGCGGGGCGGGCCGGGCGTGGTGAGATTCCCGGAGAGGTGATCGTTCAGACGTCAACTCCGTTTCATCAGGCAATTCAGGCCGCGCGGCGGTTGGACTATGATGGTTTTTGTGATCAGGAAAATGAGTTCCGGCGGGAGCTGGGCTACCCGCCCTATGGCCATCTGGTCTGTGTCGGCATCAAGGGACTGGATCAGGTCAAGGTGACGAAGGCGGCGGAACAGTTTACCGCCCAGCTTCAGCCATTACTCTCGTCGGATGTCATTGTCAGCGGCCCATCCCCGGCTCCTTTGGAAAAGGCAAAAGGCCAGTTCCGCCATCAGATCATGCTCCGGGCTCCAACGACTAAAGCCATTACCACCCCGTTAAAAGTGGTAGCCCGTGAATTCCATTGGCCCCATGGTGTCTCCGTCGTCATCGATGTCGACGCCGTCTCCCTGATGTAGAGAGGGGACTTCACCACTAATTTGGGAAATGGGAGAAATTCAGAAAAGAGTTTAAACAGAAGTCCGCAAAGTACGCTAAGAAAAAAGAATGTTGCGGCATTTTTATCCCGCAATTGCGGGATAAAAATGCCGCAACGGTTTTATTTTTCTGGCTTTCCCTCATTTCCAAAATTAGTGGTGAAGTCTTTTCTTGGCTTTGCTTTTGATGGTTTAGCCGTTATTTTAAACAACTAGAGGATATTGCTATGCAGACTAATAAGTTTTATGTGACGACGCCGATTTACTACGTGAATGACCGGCCCCATATCGGGCATGCGTATACCACGATCCTGGCTGATGTTCTGGCCCGCTATCACCGGTTACTGGGCGTGCCCACCTTTTTCCTGACGGGCTCGGATGAGCATGGGCAGAAGGTCCAACAGGCGGCTGAAAAGGGCGGGGTGACTCCCCAGCAACATGCGGACACCACGGTGGTCCGCTTCCAGGAATTATGGAAAAAACTTGAAATTACAAACGATGATTTTATCCGGACCACCGAGCCCCGGCATAAAACGGTGGTTCAGGAAATCTTCCAGAAGCTATACGAGAAGGATGAGATTTACCGCGCGGAATATGACGGTTGGTATTGCGTGCCCTGTGAACGGTTCTTCATGGAGAAAGATCTGGATAATGGCGCCTGTCCCGACTGTAAACGGCCCGTCGAGCGGATTCGTGAATCCAACTATTTCCTAAGAATGAGCAAGTATCAGGAGTGGCTTATTCAGTATATTCAGGATCATCCGAAGTTCATTCAGCCTGATTTCAGGCGGAACGAAACCCTTGGATTCCTGCGCAAAAAGTTGAATGACCTGTGTGTATCCCGTCCGAAGAGCCGCCTGAGCTGGGGCATTGAACTGCCTTTTGATAAGGATTTTGTCGCCTATGTCTGGTGCGACGCCCTGACAAATTATATCAGTGCCGTGGGATATCTGTCCGATGATGAGAAATTCAAGAAGTGGTGGCCGGCCTCCTATCACCTGATCGGCAAGGACATCCTGACGACGCATACCGTCTATTGGCCCATCATGCTCAAGGCCATGGGGGTTGAGCTGCCCGAGGCGGTGTTCGCCCATGGATGGTGGCTGATGGGGGACAGCAAGATGAGCAAGACGACCGGGAATGTCGTTGACCCCATGCAGTTCGTTGATAAATACGGGGTCGATGCCTTCCGCTATTTTCTGATGGCGGAGATGGTCCTGGGACAGGATGCCAGCTTCACCGAGGAGGCTTTTATCCGCCGTTATAATGCGGATCTGGCCAATGATCTGGGTAATATGCTCAGCCGGTTGATCAAGATGATCAGCACCTATACCGGGGGCCTTTTGCCGGAGCCCGATGTGAGCGGCGAGGATGAACTCACGCTACGGACGGCCGCGCTGGATGCCGCCCGCACGATGGAAACCACGATTGCCAATATGCGTTTGGATCTGGGGCTGACGGCCGTAGCCAATGTAGTACGTGCGGCCAACCGCTATCTCGAGATCAAGCAGCCTTGGACGTTGGCCAAGCAGGAGGACAAGCGTCCGTTGCATACGGTTTTGTACACGGCGGCGGAAACCTTGCGGATCGTCAGCGGATTATTGTATCCGGTCATGCCCGCCAAGATGAGTGAATTGCGGGTGTTATTGGGCATTCAGGAAACGGTGCCAGATATCAGGTCCCTTAAAGAATGGGGCTTGTTAAAGCCGGGGAGCCGCTTAGGTGAGATGCAGTCGCTCTTCCCTCGGATTATGCCTGTGGTGGCGCCGGTACCTACCTCTAAAGATGCCGCCGTAACGGCGGTTGCTACAGGGAAAGCCTCAGTTTTAGTAACCGGCGTGTCGCCGGTACCGGCCCCCGTTGGCGTGGCCTTGGCGGAGTATGCTGATTTTCAGAAGATTCAATTGCGAACCGCCAAAATTTTAGAGGCAGAAAAAGTCGCGGGGGCGGATAAGTTATTGAAGCTCCAGATTGAGGTGGGGGGCGAAAAACGCCAGCTGGTGGCGGGGATCGCCTTGCATTATGAGCCCGCCGCGTTGATTGGGAAAACCGTCGTGGTGGTGGCTAACCTGAAACCGGCCACGATCCGCGGCGTGGAATCCAATGGCATGCTATTGGCCGCCAGTATCGGAAAAGAATTAAAACTGATCACGGTGGATGGCGAGTTCCCCTCAGGGGCCGTGGTGAAATAACCCCTCACCCCAGCCCTCTCCCTCAAGGGGAGAGGGTGAAGTTCTGTTCCCTCTCCCCTTGAGGGAGAGGGTTAGGGTGAGGGGATGGAAAAGTCAATAAAGGAGACATTATGACCGACAATGAAGTATTGAACGTCTTTCTCGAAACCAAGGCCCTGTTGAAGGGGCACTTTGAGCTCCGCTCGGGATTGCATAGCGACCAGTTCTTTCAATGCGCCAAAGTGCTGCAGCAGCCGCGTATTGCGGCGCGGTTGTGTGAGGCCCTCGTACAGAAACTCCGGAAAGAACATCCAGGGCTCCATGTGGATGGCGTGATCGCGCCGGCCATGGGCGGGCTCTTTGTGGGGCATGAAGTGGCCAAGACGCTGGGGGTGGTCTCTATTTTTGCCGAGAAGCACGAGGGCGCCTTGGTGTTGCGGCGCGGGTTCGAGGTCCCGAAAGGCGCGGCCTTCGTGGTGGCCGAGGACGTGATTACCCGTGGCGGGCGCGTGCAGGAAACCATCGACATCATCGAGGGACGTGGGGGTAAGGTCGTGGCGGTGACCGTCCTCGTGGACCGGAGCGGCGGGAAAGCCCGTTTCGTGCCGCCCACCGTGAGTCTGCTTCAGATGGAGCCCGTGACCTTTGATCCCAAAACCTGTCCGCTGTGCGCGCAAAAGGTGACGCTCGAACATCCGGGATCATGAGAAAATGAAAGCAGAATCCTGGATTCCGAATTCTCCCTCATGAACATTCTCCTTATTGAATACCGTGACATGAAGCACCCCCTGGCGGGGGGGGCGGAAATTGTGCTGTATGAGGTCTTCCGTCGCATCGTGGCGCTGGGGCATCGGGTGGACTATCTCTGCAATGGCTTTGAGGGCGGGGCCCCGGAAGAACTCCAGGCCGGAATTCGTATTATCCGGCGGGGGCGACAAGCCTACTTCAATTACATGGCGCCTTGGGTCTACCGGACTGAATTGCGGGCCAATCAGTACGACCTGATCATTGAAGGCATTGACAAAATCCCCTTTTACCTGCCGCTGTTTGAACGTAAAACGCCGATTATGGCCATTGTCCCGCATCTGTTTGGCAGTACTGTCTTCCAGGAGGTTTCCTTCCTCCCCGCCTCCTATGTGTATTTGCTCGAGCGCGGGATCTCAAAGGCGTATCGCCGGTGCATGTTCTCCCTTTTGTCCAAGAGCACCCAGGTGGATTTGGTGGCCCGGGGAATTCCCATGGACCAGACGCGGGTGATTCACCCCGGGTTTACGCATGCGGACTACCCCGCGCCGGCCGTTAAGCCGCCCCGGGTCAGGCCTACTTTTATTTATGTGGGTCGGATCAAACGGTACAAGGGCATCCAGCAGGGAATTGAGGCGGTCGTCAGGCTGAGATCCCGCTATCCCGATATCCTTTTCCAGATCGTGGGCGCGGGGGACTATCTTGAGCCACTCCGTAAGCTGACAGGGGATTTAGGCGTTGAACAGAATGTTGAGTTTACCGGCAGGATTTCGCATGAACGCAAAATTCAGCTGATGCAGCAGGCGGATGTCCTGATTTACCCGTCTCCCAAGGAAGGCTGGGGGTTGTCTGTTCTTGAGGCCAATTCCTGCGGCACCGTGGTGGTGGCAAGTGATTCGCCCGGTTTGAATGAGGCCGTACAGGACGGCAAGACCGGCTTTCTGGTGCCCCATGGCGATGTGGCTGCCATGGAGGCGCGCCTGGAGCAGTTGCTCAGTGATCCCGCTTTGTACGCGCAGATGCGGGCGAATGGGCTGGAGTGGGTCAAAACCTTCACCTGGGACAAGGCCGCACGCGAGACTTTGGCGCTGATGGAAGAGACCGTGAGAAGAGGTAAGACGTAAGGCGTGAGATGTAAGACGCACGTGAGACGGTGAAAATAAAAAGGGCAGGACCATTAAGTCCTGCCCTTTTAACTGAATGAGGTTCAGTTAGTTCGACAACCGGCCGCCCACGCCCTTGACGTTCTTGTCAATGGCCTTGGCTGCCAATTTCGGACGCAATGCGCGCACGGCGGCACCCGCCTGCCACATTTCCGACTGGTGGATCTCGGCCAGTTTCTTGGCGAGGAACTTCTGGTAGTCCTTGCCGCCGCAATCGCGGAGGACTTCGCGGGTTTCCTGACCCACCTTGACCGACTGATAGAGTTTCTTGAAGACCGGCAGATTGGCCTTGTGGAAGATGGGGCGCCATTTCAACGCACCATGCTGGGCGGTGACCGAGCAGTTCTGGTACATCCAGTCCATCCCGTTTTCGTCCACGAGGCGGATAAGGCTCTGGGTCAACTCCTCAACGGTCTCATTGAAGGACTCGCTGGGCGAATGGCCATTGGAGCGCAGGACATCATACTGGGCCTGCATCATGCCAGCCAGGGCGCCCATCAGCACGCCGCGTTCCCCGGTCAGATCGCTGCACACCTCTTTTTTGAAGGTGGTGGGGAACAGGTAGCCGGAGCCAATGCCGATGCCCAGTGCAATGCAACGCTCGGTCGCGCGGCCGGTGGCATCCTGCTCAACGGCAAAGCTGGAGTTGATGCCAGCGCCTGAGAGGAAGTTACGACGGACGTTCAAGCCGGACCCCTTGGGCGCGACCATGATGACATCCACATCTTTGGGCGGGATCACTTTGGTCTGATCCTTGTACACGATCGAAAACCCGTGGGAGAAATAAAGGGCATCACCGGGCTTCAGATTCGCCTTGATGGTCGGCCACACCTGACGCTGGGCGGCATCGGACACCAACAACTGAATGATGGTCGCGCGCTTCACGGCGGTGGGGATATCAAACAAGGTTTTGCCCGGAACCCAGCCATCCTTACAGGCGCGATCCCAGTCCTTTTTGAATTCAGGAGCCTGCCCGATGATGACCTTGAATCCGTTGTCCTTGAGGTTCAATGCCTGTGCGGGGCCCTGAACGCCATAGCCGATGATGGCGATGGTCTCTTTGGCCAGAACTTTGCGCGCCTTGGCGACAGAAAATTCCTTGCGGGTGACGATGTTTTCCTTCTCTTTACCGAATGTAATCAATGCCATAATTTATATACTCCTTTTGAAAAGACATGAAGTGTAGAAGTTTTTGAAGCCACGTCAATCGTAATTACGCAGTTGAAGATTTTGGCGCACTGACTACAATGCGGGCTCAACTTTATCAAGAAAGAGGCATTTTTATGGCGCGTGTATTCAATTTTGGAGCGGGTCCTGCGGTGTTGCCTGTTGAAGTCCTTGAAGAGGTCCAAAAAGAGTTGCTTGATTTCAAGGGGTCAGGCATGTCCATCATGGAACATAGCCACCGGGGCAAGGAATACGATGCGGTGCACCTCGAGGCGGTTGAAAACGTCAAGAAATTGCTGAAATTGTCCGATGATTACTCGGTGTTGTTCATTCAGGGTGGCGCCAGCATGCAGTTTGCCATGGTTCCCATGAATCTGTTGGGGGCAGGGCAGTCAGCTGATTATGTCAACTCGGGAACCTGGGCGGACAAAGCGGTTAAAGAGGCCAAACTGGTTGGAGCGGTGAATGTCATCGCCAATACCGGCAAAGATATTCCCACCCGGATGCCTAAGAACGGGGATCTGAAGTTTACCAAGGGCGCGGCGTATGTGCATATCACCTCCAATGAGACGATTTCCGGAGCCCAGTGGAAGGTGTTTCCCAAAACGGAAGCGCCTCTGGTTGCGGATATGTCCTCGGATATCCTGTCCCGTCCCTTCGATATCAACCAGTTCGGCTTGATTTATGCCGGGGCTCAGAAGAATCTGGGCCCGTCGGGATTGGCGCTGGTGGTCATGCGGAAAGAGTTGGCGGAGCGGGCTCCTGCCAACGCACCCACCATGCTCAAGTACAAGACGCATATTGAGGAAAACTCCCTCTACAATACCCCGCCGACCTTTGGCATCTATGTCTTGTCGCTGGTGACACGGTGGATCCTGCAAATGGGGCAGGAGAACCTCTACAAGCAGAATGTGGATAAGGCGGCCCGAATTTACAATGCCCTCGACAGCAGCTCTTTTTATAAGGGGACAGCGGTTAAGGAGTTCCGTTCTGACATGAATATTACCTTCCGTCTTCCTACGGAAGCCCTGGAGGAAACCTTCATCAAGGAAGCCTCAAAGCAGGGGATGAAGGGCTTGAAGGGACATCGGATGGTCGGCGGCATTCGCGCTTCCATTTATAATGCCTTCCCGGTCGCCGGTGTGGAGGCCCTGGTGGCCTTCATGAAGGAATTCGAGAAGAAAAACGGGTAATCCGCATTCGGGCGTCCTGTGCCGCTACAGGGCAGACGCCTCTAAATGCCGCAAAACAACGGAATCTTCCCCTGATTCGCACTGACTGGGAAACGAGGAAGATTTACCGCGGAGAAGCGGAGATTTAGAGAGAGCAGAAAATGCAAATGTGGCGTTTATTCCGCCCTCATGAGTACATGTGGGCGGAATAAACGCCACGGTTTCCTTGAGGAACACAGACGAATACTTCGACAGTGCGACTCACTCACAGCAGGCCATTTCTTTCGGCCAGGTTCCTTTGGCCAGGTCGTGCCACGTATTCTTTAATCCCTCTTTCTCGTGGTATTACTCCAGAAAACCGTTGCGGAATTTTTAATTTCGGTACTCCGGAATTACAAATTCCGCAACATTATCTTTGAATTCTCTCCCTGAATCTCCGCGTCTCCGTGGTAAAATCCCCTTTATTTCGAGCATTTTTAGATGCGTCTGCCCTGGTCGCCGCTATATGACTATTTGACGCTCCCGAACAATTCCAGGTTTTTGCGGGAGAGCGCGGTCTTGGGATGGTCGGGGCCAAAGGCCTCGGTTCGTATCTTCAGGGCTTCCTTGAGCAGGGGCACCATATCTGAGCGATTGTTCCTGGCGAAATCTACGGATGCCAGGTGGTTGATCGAATCCGCCAAACGGGGGTGGTTGGTGCTCAGGAGGCGGCGACGGATTTTGAGGGCTTCCGCCGCGTAGCTGGCTGCCTGTTTATAGTCGGACGTTATCATGGCTATCGCCGCGAGTTCGTCAAGGACGAGCGCGGTCTCTTCGTGACGTTTCCCGAAGGCCTTGACGCAGGACGCTTCCAGAGAGAGATAGAGTGCCCGGCGTTGTTCGGGTTGATACCGCTGGCCGAGTGCGAGCGCATAGCGGTTACGGGCGATCTTAACCAGTAGGTCCTTTTCTGGCAAAGTGAGTCGCGCCGCCTCAACGGCGCTATGACAGAGTTTCTCGGCTTCCTCGTAATGGGTTTTGTCATAAGCCACCCCGCCAAGATGAATGAGCGACTGGATATAGGAGCGTAAGCTGGCTTCCTTGTTGGTCCCGGTATTCTGAATTTGGCTTCGGGCGAGCATGATGGCCTGCCCATACAGGCGCGCCGCTTCAGTGGTTTCGTCGGCCAGTTCAAGCGCTTGGCCAGTTGAAATCAGGGATTCCAGAAGCGCGTTGGTGTCGGACGGGGCGTGAGCGCGGAATTCGGTCAAGGCCTGGGCGGCGGCCTTTGTGCACCAGCCCTGGGGTGAGGAGAGTGAAATGGGAAGCGTTTCAACTGCGGCAAATGAAATGGCGACCGAAAAAAAAAGCCCTAGGAAAAGTGCAAGCCTATGCATTTTCTTCATGCCTCATAGTGGCAAAAGGCATCCGTCAAGCCAAGCCCAATTAGCCAAGTCCAATTAGACGTAGCTCGAAAAGGGTGGGTTTAGAAGAAACAGTCCAGAACGGGCTGTTCGGAAAACGGGCAATTAGGCATTGCGTGACCTTGCAATTTCCGGCAAAGAAAGTTAATTAATATTAATATGAAAACCGCACAAAAGCTCAACACCCCCGATAACCCTATTGATGTGTGTGTGTATGGCGGGGGCTCAGGCGGCGTAACGGCGGCCATCCAGGCCGCGCGCATGGGTAAATCGGTCGTGCTTATCTCGGTTACGAACCACCTTGGCGGAATGACTACCAGTGGTCTCGGATGGACTGATTTCGGGGACGAAAACGTGTTGGGGGGGATCAGTCGGGAATTCTACCACCGACTCTATCTCCATTATCGCAAAGGACCGGCCTGGATCTGGGAAAACCAAAATGAGTTCAAAAATGCCGGACAGGGCGCGGAAGCGTTTATCCATAGCAAGGAACTGGCAACGGTTTTTGAGCCGGGCGTGGCGGAGCGGATCCTTAATGAAATGCTACACGAAGCAGGTGTCCGTGTCGTGGTCGCCCGGCTTGACCGGAAGAGTGGTGTCATCAAGAAGGGTATTGAAGTGATGGCGATCCGCACCGAAACCGGGCAGGAATTCCGCGCGAAGGTGTATATCGATGCCACTTATGAAGGTGATCTGCTCGCGGCCTCAGGCGTCAGTTACATCGTCGGCCGGGAAGCCAACTCTGTTTACAACGAAACGATCAGCGGTATCCAGGCGGGGCGCTCCAAAAGTCACCAGTTTTCCAAAATCACGCCCCTGAGTCCGTATGTCATTCCCTCAGCGCCTGCGAGTGGCCTGCTGCCGCACATCAATCCGGATGCGGGTGGGCGGGATGGCGACGGTGACCGGCGGTTGCAGTCCTATTGCTACCGGATGGTGCTCACCGATGTTCCCGCGAATCGCATGGCCGTTGAGAAGCCCCAGGGCTATGATGAACGTGAGTACGAAATCCTCTTTCGTCATATCGAACAAGGCGCCACCCGGTTTTTCAAGCTCAGCCTGATGCCCAACCGGAAAACAGATTCCAATAATGAGGGGCCGGTTTCCTGCGATTTTATCGGAATGAACTACGGGCCTGACTGGAATTATGCGGAAGCCGGGTATGCCAAACGTGCTGAAGTTGAAAAAGCACACGAAAACTGGCAGCGCGGGCTCATCTGGACCCTGCAGCACCACCCGCGTGTCCCCTGGGAAATTCGTGCCTTTTATGCCGGCTGGGGGCTTCCAAAAGATGAGTTTGCCGACCATCAGCACTGGCCCTACGACATCTATGTGCGTGAAGGTCGCCGGATGGTTTCGGATTATGTCATGACCGAGCATAACTGCTTAAGTCATATTACGGCAGAGGACTCGATCGGCCTGGGCGCTTACACGATGGATTCCCACCATACGCAGCGTTATGTAAGTGAGGAGGGAGGCGTTCTGAATGAAGGTGATATTCAGCACCGCATTCCTCATCCGTATCCCATCGCTTACCGTTCGATTGTGCCTAAAGCGTCTGAATGTTCCAATTTACTGGTCCCCTGGGCCCTCTCCGCCTCGCATATGGCCTTCGGTTCGATCCGCATGGAGCCGGTCTTCATGACGCTCGGTCAGTCGGCGGCCACCGCCGCGTGCATAGCCATTGAGTCCGGCACTTCCGTGCAGGAGGTTCCCTATCCGCAACTCAAGGCGCGGCTGTTGGCTGATGGCCAAATTCTCTGAGGCCCCTGCGGGAAAAGCTGCCGCACCGATGTCGTGCTTGAGGTTATGGCGATCTTATGGCACCTTCTTTCCGCAAATGGAGTTCGCTCGAAAAAAGACCGGATTGATTCTCTGTCATCATCCTCGTGGATTCCTCTACGCGATGGCGGCGGTGATGTTTTTGGCCGGCACTCTTTTTGCGGAGGAAACCAACATGCCTGAACTGAAATTTTCGCAGAACGGTAAATTCAAGGTGGTCCAATTCACCGACACCCACTTCCTGGAAGGAAACCCTGCCGATACCGTCACTAAGGCCGAAGGGGTGGTGGCGACGATTTCCAGCGTACTGGATGTGGAAAAACCTGATCTGGTCGTGTTTACCGGTGATAATGTGACCACACGTGAGCAGCCCTTCGAAGCCTGGCGCAAACTCGCCACTCCGGTAATGGATCGGAAAATCCCCTGGGCCGTCGTCATGGGAAATCATGACTATGAATATTCCGGAAAGACCCAGCATGAGCTTGTCACGTTCATCGGAACCCTGCCTTTTGCGCTTTCCAAGTGCGGGCCAACTGAGTTGGGCGGAGGCGGGAACTATCTTCTCCCGGTCATGGCCCATGGGACGCAACAGGTCAAGGCCGCCCTTTACTGCCTGGACTCGGGTGACTACGCGGACAAAAACAGTTCAGATGGTTATGCCTGGTTCAGCATTCGTCAAATTGAGTGGTTCCGCCGCCAGGCCCAGATCAATACCGACGCCAACGGTGGAACTCCGCTTCCGTCTCTTGCTTTTTTTCACATTCCTTTCCCTGAATACAATGAGGCCCTTTCGGCTGGTAAAGTGCTGGGTGAAAAGCAGGAGAACGTCAGTTGTCCCAAGCTGAATTCAGGGATGTTTACGGCGATGGTGGAGTCCAAATCGATCCTCGGCACCTTTGTCGGTCATGATCACAACAATGACTATGCGGCCTCCTTTCATAGTATCTGTCTCGCCTTCGGGCGAAAAACCGGGGATTACAGTTATCATGGCCTCCCCGCTGGTGGCGCGCGGGTCATTGAACTGGATGAAGGCAGTCGGAGCTTCTCGACCTGGATCCGGACTGCCGCCGGAGAAGTTAAAACCCAGATTCGCCATCCTGAAGATTTCCATCCTGTTCCGTGATCAGCACCTGGTGCTGCACTCCTCCGCTTTTCCCTTTTTTCGTCATGGGTCTTGCTGTAGTCTGTTGAGTAAGAATAAAAACAAGATTTACTCACGCGAAGCCTGAGCCCCTTAAGAATGGAGCATTGAAGGAGATACCTTTAGCAGGCAGAAAAGAGAATCCAACATGGATATACAGGATTTACAGGATACAGAGGTGGGGTTTTGTTTTTTGAATGATCCTGTTTATCCTGTACATCCATGTTAACCCTTTCTGAGTCCGTTTCGCTAAACCCAATTAACAGAGGAGGACTGAATGAAAAATCGAGGATTAGGTGCGGTGGTGGCCGGGATGCTGGTGGCTTGCAACGGGTTTGGTGCCTTTCAGGTCCCCCCCCTTCCTTATGCTGAAAACGCCTTGGAACCGGTCATTTCGGCGCGGACCATGAGCTTTCACTATGGCAAACATCATAAAGGGTATGCCGACGCCTTGAACAAACTGATTGCGGTCTCGGAACTCGAGTCGATGCCATTGGTGGAGGTCATTAAGGTTACCACCAACTCCAAGGACAAGGATGGCCCTGCAATTTTCAATAATGCCGCGCAAATATGGAATCATACCTTTTTCTGGAACAGCATGAAGCCAAACGGCGGGGGAAAGCCTTCGGGCGTGTTGGCGGAGATGATTGTGAAGTCGTTTGGCAGCTTTGAGAAGTTCCAGGAAGCCTTCACGGCCGCGGCCGTGGGTCAGTTCGGGAGCGGATGGGTCTGGCTGGTGGTGGAGGGAGAGGGGCTGAAGGTGATCCGGACGTCAAATGCCGATACTCCGGTGGCGCATGGTCAGAAGGCGTTGCTGTGTTGCGATGTCTGGGAGCATGCCTATTATCTCGACTATCAGAATCGCCGGAAGGATTTTGTGACCGCCTTTCTGGATAAGCTTGTGAACTGGGATTTTGCAGCCGCTCAGTTGAAGGAGTAAGGATGATCACAACCCCCGATATTACGCAGAACGAAACGCTGCAGACCATCCGCGACCGGCGCAGCGTCCGCCTGTTTACTGATCAGCCGGTTCCTGAAATGCATCTGCTGACCATTCTGGCGGCCGCGAACAGGGCCCCTTCGGCCCATAACCAGCAATCCTGGCGTTTCATCGTGTTGCGCGATGCCAAAAAGGCCGCGCTGGCTGATTTGGTGAATAGCCATGCAGGCGCGTTCCCGCGGCCCTCCTGCGCCTTGCTCCGGATGGCTTCACGCACGATTCTCAGTGCCCCGGTGGTGATCGCGGTGGCGAACACCGGGGAACTCATCCGGCATGGCTCGGATTTGTTCCAGGTCAAGCGGCCCGAGGAAGTCGATTTCTTCAGGACCATGGAGATTCAGAGTTCTGCGGCGGCGGTTCAGAATTTACTGCTGGCCGCCACCTCGGTCGGGATGGGAACCGTATGGCTCGGTATTTTGTACCTGATCAAGCATGAGGTGCTGACGTTCCTCGCAGAGCCGGAAGGTGAATTTATGGCGGTGATCCCCGTGGGTTACCCCGCCCGGATCTCGGCTGGCCCCAAGAAACGGCCCCTGGCGATGTCTATCCGCTATATGGATGAAGCGGTTGGGTGAGCGTGCCAGAGAAAATGTGTTGAATATGAAGAAGAATTTATTGAAGAACATCCCGCATGCCCTGCCTGAAGAATTTATTGAAGTCATTTGTCAGTCGGGGGGGATGTGGGTTGAACGGATTGTGTCCCGGGGCCACTCCTCGCCGGACGGTTTCTGGTATGATCAGGATGATCATGAGTTTCTGGTGTTGATCAAGGGCCGGGCCTGCCTCAAGTTCGAAGGGCACCCTGAACCGATGGTCATGGAGCCCGGGGACTGGATCAATATCAAGGCCCATGAACGGCACCGGGTGGAATGGACCGCGCCGGATGAGGATACCGTCTGGTTGGCGGTGTGTTACCAGTAGATGTGAAACGTGAGATGTCAGATGTGAGATGTGAAATGGGAAAGAAGGAATAATATGGGCTCACCTTTGTTGGATGCATTGTTGGCGGATATTAAAACGGCGATGAAGTCGCAAAATCAGGGGCTGTTATCGGCGTTACGGATGTTGCACTCCCAGGTGAAGGATGCGACGGTGAATGTGGGAAAGGAACCGTCGGATGAGACGGTGGCCACCATCGTGGCCAAGGCGATTAAACAGCGGCAGGACTCGGTGGAGCAGTTTAAGGCCGCCGCCCGCCAGGATCTGGCGGATAAGGAACAGCAGGAGATCGAATGGTTCCGTAAGTATCAGCCCCAGCAGCTGGGACAGCCTGAAATTGAAGCCTTGGTGAAAGCGATCATCGCCGAGACCGGTGCCAGCGGGAAGAAAGACCTTGGCAAGGTGATGCAGGCGCTGATGCCAAAGGTCAAGGGCCGTTCCGACGGTAAACTTGTCAATCAGGTGGTCCTTGCCCAGTTGGGGTAAGCGGGGAAGAATTCAGAAGTCGGGAATCAGGAGCCAGAATGAATAGTGTCGCCTCTGTGTTAGCGTTGTCCGCTGTCCTGTTGCTGACCGATGCGTTCGGAGCTGACTCCTCGCCGGTGGCGGTAAAAGGCGATTCGTTTGAGCAGGTGATTCAGAAGCTGGGGCCACCTAAAGGGCAGGTCAAGGGGGGGCAGCGGACGACGTATTACTATGACCGCGGGACCGTGGATTTCATGACGGGCCGGGTCACACGGGCCTTTCTGGTTACCGCTGAAGAGGCAAAAGAGAAGATGGCCGCGCGGGAAAAAGAGGAAGCGGACATGCGCCAGCGGGCGGAGGCGGAACGGATCCGGGTGGCGGCGGCCGGCAAGGCCCAGCTTGAGAAGATGCTCTCGGACAAAACCTTTACCAACTCCCCGCCCGGTGTCCAATTGGCCTATTGGGAGGATTTTCAGAAACAATACCCCGGGATTGATGTCAGTACCCCAGTGTCAAAAGCAAGGAAAGAACTTGATGTAGCCTCGCAGGAAAACGGGCAGGTCAAGGAGTTGCTTGCGCTCAATACCCGGGCCGCGGAGATTGAAAAACGCTTCCAGCAGCTGAATCGGGACTATGCCGCCTCACTGGCCAACTGGAAGCGGGTGGAAATTGATCAGGAACGGGCCAAATTGACCCGGGAACTTAACGGCATCACGGACCGGGTGGCGCAGATGTTGAAGTAGGGTTGGCAATCGCTTCCAGCTTCTCCCATTGGCGATAGGCGGTCTGAAGGGCGGTGGCCAGGGCTTCGGAGCGTTCTGTGACCTTGGTGATTTCTGCTTTTGGCTTTCTGAAAAAAGCCGGATCAGCCAGACAGGCATGCCATTGGGTCTGTTCTTCCTCCATGGCTTCGATTTTCCCGGGCAATTCATCCAGTTCCTTGCGCTCGCGGAAGGTCAGTTTGCGCTGGGCCATGGGCTCTGTCTTAAGGGGCCCCGGTTTGGCGGCCGGCTCAGCTTCAGGCGGGAGCAGGCGCTTGGCGGCCCAGTCATCATACCCGCCCACGTATTCGTTAACAAACCAGCCGTCATCCGGCTTCAGCCAGATATCATTCCGGCCCGGTGGATGTTTTTCGAAAGCCAGTACACTCGTGACCACATTATTTAAAAAGGAACGGTCATGGCTGACGATGAGAACGGTTCCGGTATAGGCGGCCAGTTGTTCTTCAAGCAACTCCAGCGTGTCGAGATCCAGATCATTGGTGGGCTCATCCAGGACCAGCACATTGGAGGGTTGCGCAAACAGACGTGCCAGCAAAAGCCGGTTACGTTCCCCGCCCGACAGGACGGATACCGGCTGTCGCGCCCGGTCGGGGGTGAACAGGAAGTCCTCAAGATACCCCATGACATGGCGTTTGACGCCCTGCATCATGATGAATTCCTTGCCCTGGGCAATGTTTTCGGCCAGTGACTGGGTTTCATCCAATTGGGCGCGAAGCTGGTCGGAATAGGCGATTTGCAGGTTGGTGCCATGTGCAATTTTGCCGGAGAGCGGCGTGAGTCCGGTGCCGCTGGGTTCAAGCAACAGGCGAAGCAAGGTCGTCTTGCCGCATCCATTGGGGCCGAGAATCCCGATCCGGTCGCCGCGGGTAATGACCTCCGTGAAATCATGGATCAGGGCACGGTTGTCATAGCCGAAGACAACGGACTCGGCCTTCAGGACAATCTGGCCTGTCCGGTCTGCTTCCTGAATCGCCATCTGAACGGCGCCGGTCCGCTCGCGTCGCTGGCGGCGTTCCGTGCGCAACGCTTCCAGGGCCCGGACCCGGCCCTGATTACGGACCGTACGTGCCTTTACGCCTCGGCGGCGCCAGGCTTCTTCCTTCTCCAGCCGCTTGTCAGTACGCTCCCATAACAGGGCTTCCGCCTGGAGGGTCTCCTCCTTACGTTTCAGGAACGTGTCATAGTCACAGCGCCAGTCAACGAGATGGCCACGATCAAGTTCAACCACACGTGAGGCGATGCGCCGCAGGAAGGCCCGGTCATGGGTGATGAAGAGGAACGTCCGGCAGTGGCGCAGAAGGTACCCTTCCAGCCAGGCAATGGAATCCAGGTCCAGATGATTGGTCGGTTCATCCAGAAGCACGACGTCGGGTTTGCCCAGGAGGGTGCGGGCGAGGAGCACACGGCGGCGGGTTCCCCCGGAAAGGGTTTCGAAATGGACCTCGGGATCCACTTGCAGGCGGGTCAGGATCTGTTCGGCTTCCAGCGCGTCACGATGATTATCCAGTGCGTCGGGATCAGGGCAGACAATGTCAAGGACCCGTCCGGTCAGGTGGAGCGGGACTTGCTGGGGGAGCCGGCTGACGCGGGTCCCGGGGGGCTGGATGACTTTACCCAGGTCCGGCTTGGACTCCCCGGCGAGAATACGGAGCATGGTGCTTTTGCCCGCCCCATTGGCTCCTAACAGGCAGATGCGATCTCCTCGCTCAACATGGAACTCCACATTATCCAGCAACGGAAGACCGCCATAACTCACGCTGACATCTTTTAAACTTAATAAGGCCATAGGGGGGTATCTTTCAAAGGGCGACACTATGGGGAATCTGCGCCAGTTTTTCAAGCGCGCTTCTGTGCATTTGTCCTACACCCCTGCGGGGGGAGGTGATAGACTGAACGTTCACAACGACAGGAGATTCAGGTTATGATGCGCCAGATATGCTGGATTGAAAAAAATGCGGATGGAATCAAGCGGGACGTGCGGTGGTCAGTGGAACGGGGCAAGGTCAGTTGGCAGTTCAAACTGGCCACTGAAGAACGCTTCGACTATACCACACCACCGACGCGTGAAGATTGGGAGAACTTTATTGAGCGGATGGAGGCGCGTTATCAGCGCCGGAATATCTCCTTCGACGACTTGCAACTTGCCCGCACGGCCATGAAAAAGGCGCTGGGAGAGTCAGCGGGCAGTGGACAGTAAACAGTGGGCAGCGTGATGAAGAGCGGAACAACAGAGCGTCCCTTCTGGAAGCGCAAGGCGCTGGGGGCGATGACGCGCGCGGAGTGGGACTCCCTTTGCGACGGGTGCGCCCGATGTTGTGTCATCAAGTATGAAGACCCTGACACCTTGAAGGTCCATTACACCAAGTGGGCTTGCCGCCATCTCGATCTTGAGAGCTGCCGTTGTGCCTGCTATGGCACCCGGAAGAAACGGATGCCGGAATGCGTGGACTTATTCCGGTGTACCCCGGAGACGCTGGCCTGGCTGCCGGCCAGCTGCACCTACCGCCTGTTGACCGAAGGGCATGATCTGCCGTCGTGGCATCCGCTGATTACTGGAAATCCGGACTCCACCTGTCGGGCCGGGATGTCGGTGCGAGGCCATGTGATTCCTGAGCCGGTTGGTAACTATGAATAAAAAGAAGCTGTGGGCAAAAGGCATAGTACTGGTGGCGATTGTGGCGGGATTGGCCTATGTCACGGTAATGTATGCCGCCCCTTTAACCCGGTTCCTCAGCAATGCAAATAAGGTGGGGGACTACCTTGCCTCCTTTGGCATATGGGGTGCGGCAATATTTGTCCTGTTTCAAGCGGTGCAAGTGGTGATTGCCCCGATTCCGGGCGAAGTGACCCAGTTTGCCGGCGGGTTTATTTATGGAACCATCCCGGGCACATTATTCTCAATGATCGGAATTTTGATGGGTTCAGTGGTCGTATTCGCCCTGGGGCGCTGGTTCGGCTTGCCTTTATTGCAAGTGATGATGCCTGCAAAATCTTTCGATAAATTTGGATTTCTGCTGAATCATCCTAAAACCGAGTTAATTATTGTGATGTTGTTCCTTATTCCCGGCAGCCCCAAGGATATCCTGACCTACATTGCCGGACTGACGCCGGTCAGGCCGCTCCATTTTTTTATCGCCGCCATGGTCGCCCGGTTCCCCGGCATTCTGCTTTCTTCTTACATCGGCGCCCATGTGGAGGCCAAGGCCTATGGCCCCGTCATTGCGGCATCGGTCATCGCCCTGGGCTTGTTCGTTGCGGGAGTGTTGATGCAGGACCGGATGGTCCGGTTGGTTCAACGACGTAAGGAAAAGTCAGGGAGTGGCGGCTAAAGGTTTGACCAAGGCGGGATCGAGCAATACGCCCTGCGATTGAAGCTGCTGCTGCAAGGCTCCGATATCCAGCGCCTGAACGTTGGAGTGTGTCGTTCTGACCGCGAGCGCCGCGGCCGTGCCTGCCGCTTCCCCTGAGACCACGCAGGTGGGGATGGCACGCGTCACATCCCATACCGTGGTGTCGGCGGAAATGCACCGTCCGGCCACGAGAAGGTTGGGGGTGTGGGGCGCGCAGAGGGTTCGCAAGGGCAGGGCGTATACCGGGCCGGCCTTCCGCCAGTCTCCCGTCAGCCCGATGGTGTCATCAAACCAGTGATGCATATGCTGTTCGCCAAGGGAAAACGGGCCGGCCAGACGCCGCGTCATACGAAAGCAGGCGATAGTGGCCGGGGTGATAAGCTGCACGTCCTCTTCGGGGTGCAATTCGCGGAGTTTGGCCAGTTTGGCACGGGCCAGTTCGCGGGATTTTAAGATATGACCGGTTACCTGCTCGCCATCATCGCCCCTGAAGAAGGGGCCATGGACCCCCTCTTGCGTGCCGTAGGAATTGTAAGGATTTGAATGCGCATGTCGCTCAAGCTGACCCTTTTTGAACGTATAATACCAACCGCAGGGGACGTTGGAATTCAACGACTCGGTTCTTTCGCCGGCCAGGAAACAAACGTCGGCATCACCTGTGGCATCCACGACCGTGCCGCAGGCAAGGGCAAAGCGACCGGATTTGTTTTCAACAATGAGGTGCGAAAGACCATTGGCCTCGCGGCGGATGGCGCAGAACCGGGTGTCATACATGAGCTTTACGCCCGAATCCACCACCAGTTTTTCAAGGGCAAAGAGGTAATCGGACGGATTGAAATCGGTCTGATAGCGAAGCTGCTTCCGTTCCGCCACCTTACCGCCCGGACGCCAGCAGGCCGGGATATTGACGAATTGGGCGGTCGGATTGTCGTTTCGCAAATTGGCGACTGAGAGTTTCAGCAGTTCTTCACCAAGCCCGCCGATCACTTGGCGGCCATGGCCATCACAAATCGGTAACCAGGTCGTGACGTTACCCAGGGTGGCGAGTCCACCTAGTGCGCTTTCCTTGTCGATCAGGCAGACCGTGACAGAGTTTCGTGCGGCCGCGACGGCGGCCGCCACGCCGGCAATTCCGCCGCCCACCACCACCACATCAAACCTCCCTGCAACAGGGAGGTCACGTCCGGGTTCATGTATTGAGGTTGTCATTTGTTGATCAGGTTAAATGAACTAAAGGGGGAGGTGCAAGTAAATCTGCTGGCTCAAAAGGAGCGGGCGGCCTACTATTCACGACTGATTCGAATATAACAATGCAAGGAGCGGACGTATGGCGAAATTCATTTGTATGACTGCGGGAGTGTTGCTCGGAATGGTGGCTATCGGACAAGCGGAGCCCACCCTTGCTCCGGTCTTTACCGACAACATGGTCCTCCAACGGGAAATCGCTGTCCCCGTCTGGGGTAAGGCCGAGCCGGGGGAGCGGATCAGCGTGTCTTTTGCCGGACAGATCAAGGAAACCCAGGCGGCCGCTGATGGCCGCTGGATGGTCAGGCTCGCTCCCCTTAAGGCCTCCCACAAGCCGGCTGAATTGACGGTGAGCGGCAAAACGGGGATCACCCTGAAAAACATTCTTGTCGGCGAGGTTTGGCTCTGCTCTGGGCAAAGCAATATGGAGATGGGCGTGGGTCAGGTGAAGGAGGCGCTGAAAGAGATCGCCACGGCGGATAAACCTGAGATCCGGTTTTTTATGGTTCCCAACTCCACGGCGTTCGCGCCCAAGGGCGAGATTGAGGGGGCTGCCTGGAAAGTTTGCGATCCCGCCATCATCGCTCAAAATGGCTACGGCTGGGCCGGCTTCTCGGCGGCAGGTTACTTCTTCGGCCGGGAAATTAACAAAGAACTGGATGTGCCGGTCGGGCTGATTGAGTCGGATTGGGGCGGAACGCCGGCCCAGTCCTGGACGCCGATCGAATATCTCCAGGCCAACCCGGTGCTGGCGCACTATGTAGATGAGTATACGAGGGATTGCAATATTCCGAAGGCGGATCTTGCCGGGCTTGAAAAACAACGTACTGCCATCATCGCGGAAATGCAGAAACGGGCAGTGGACCCGGGTAACAAGGGGGAAGCCGCTGGCTGGCAGAATGAGGGGGCCGACCTCGCCGGCTGGGATAAGGTCAAGGTGCCGAATGGCTGGTTCCCGGATAAAACAATCTACGGGTCGGTCTGGTTCAGGCGTGACGTCGACGTCCCTGAATCCTGGGCCGGCCGGGATCTGGTGTTGAACCTGGGCCTCGTCGACGATTTTGATACTACCTATTTCAATGGCCGGAAGATCGGGGCCATCGGCAAGGACACTCCCGAGTGGTGGACCGTCAAGCGCTGCTACAAGGTCCCAGGCACGCTCGTGAAGGCGGGCCGGAACACCATAGCGGTGCGGGTATTCAATGACTATATGGGGGGCGGTTTACCATCAGCTCCTGAAACTTTTGTCCTGGCGCCGCCGGTTGGTGCGAATGAGGAGTCACTGAAAATTGCGGGGGAATGGTTCAGGAAGATCGAAGACGGGAAAGCCTTCCCCATCTTGCCGGCGTTTCAGAACTGCCCTTCCTGTCTATACAACGCCATGATTGCGCCGTTGATTCCCTTCGCCATACGAGGGGCCATCTGGTACCAGGGCGAGTCCAACGCCGGAAACGCCCATGAATACAGCACTCTGTTCCCGACCATGATCAAAAGCTGGCGTGACCGGTGGGGCCAGGGCGATTTCCCGTTCTACTTCGTGCAACTTGCGAATTTCATGCCGGTTAAGGATCAGCCTTCCGACAGTGCCTGGGCCGAACTCCGTGACGCCCAGCGCCAGACCCTTGCCACATTCAATACTGACATGGCGGTCATCATTGATATCGGGGATGCAAAGGATATCCATCCGAAAAACAAACAGGAGGTCGGGCGCAGACTGGCCCTGAATGCCCTGGCCAATACCTATGGCCGGAACGTCGAATCCTCCGGCCCCGTGGCCAGGTCTATGAAAATCGAAGAGGGGGCCATAAGGATCTTTTTTGATCATTGCGGGGGTGGGCTCAAGGCCCGTGACAGTAAAGTGGTCAAGGGGTTTGCCATCTGTGGAGCGGATCTGAAATTCGTATGGGCTGACGCCAAAATCACAGGCAATTCAATCATGGTATCCAGTCCTGAAGTCAAAGACCCGGTTGCCGTCAGATACGCCTGGGCGGACAATCCGGTCTGTAATCTCATCAACAAAAGCGGTCTTCCCGCATCGCCATTTAGAACGGACCACTTCAAGGGCATTACCGAGCGGTGAGGAGGAATCCCGCCAGTTAAGCGACCCTGTGTTCACCACTGAATGGTGAACAGGGGTTGGATATTTCTTCCTTCATTCCGGTTATGTTCTTCAGGAGGGTTCAGTCTCTGGCTGCGGTATTCCCAGGGGGGCATCGGGTGTTCATCCGCCCATAATCCTATCCGGCCCTGCCTCGCTTCTTTTTCCGCCTGGGCCAATTCCGTTATGCGGGAATATTGGCCTCTCCACGCATATCCTTCCGCCACCATTTCCAGATTTATCCAGCGTTCGCCGATAAAGATAAAGGCAAAGACATCCCCATATCGATCCTGGCGGACCACTCTTAAAGTGATTTCCCGGCCTGTGGTTTTATCCGCAAGAGCCTGTTTAGCCTTATCCCCAAACGCCTGATATTTTTCGGGGGCCTCAATTTCCGCCAGCGTTACCCTGAATTCGATATTGGAGTTATTGGAGGAGGTCAGGATTTTAATGGTCGCCCCATCAATGACCCCTATGACCTTGGCGGATAAGAGCTGTCCGCCTTGCACGATGGGAAGGGGCGGCTTGGATTGATCTGGCGCTTCAGGGATGGATGAGCAGCCATTGATGAGCAGAATTAGTGAGGCAAAGAATGGGGGGAACATCCAGCCCGTCATGATTCGCATTTTCATTCTTTTTCCGCTTTCCGTTTCGCGCACTTACCGGACAGACTTCCATTTCGTCGCCCAGGAATTTGCGGCTTTCAATTGTGCCTCGGATAATTCCTTCTCAAGGGGTGCCAGTCTTGAGGCGGCTTTATCATGTCCTCTATTTTTAGCCAATAGAAACCATCCATAGGCAGCCTGATGGTCTGGCTCAACCCCGATCCCTAATTCATAACATGCTCCAAGATCGTATGGGGCGTCCGCGTCTCCATGGCCCGCCGCTTTTTTGAACCACCCCACCGCCAGGGAGTCCTCTTTTTCAACCCCTCGGCCTTCGGCATAGGCCACCCCCAGGTAATATTGGGCCATGGCAAAATCCTGATCAGCCGCCTTCCGGTACCATTTCACCGCTTCAGCATAGTCGCGGTCAACCGTGGTTCCCTTCGCATAGGCGACTCCAAGATGAAATTGCCCTTCAGGATCCCCGTTCTCTGCTGCTTTTCGGAACCATCCCAGGGCTTCATCGTTGTTGCGGTCAACCCCCAGGCCTTGGCTGTAGATTATCCCAAGAGCGCATGGTGCCTTTGGCTGATTCTGGGCGGCTGATTTGATAAACCACTCCCTCGCCGCAGGATAATTAGTCGACACCCCTTGTCCATTCATGAGGCAGACACCGAGCTTGTATTGGGCATTCGCATCCCCCCGCTCCGCTTTTAACTGCCACCGTTGCACCTGCAGGGCGGTGGGAGTGGTCAGAGTGGCACACCCAAAACAAAAAAGGAGTAGGGTCAGGACTAAATCAAAGCCAATGAATGTATATTTTGATCTCATAAATAGGGTATTATAAAAAAATGGCAGAGAGAGGGGGATTATCAGTCAGTCTATCCCATGCAAAATGGGTTTTCTTTAACGGGTTTGGCCATGATAATCTCTCTTTGTGATGAATACGGTACTTTTTCATCTCGCCATCGTCAATCAAACACCATTATGGCTTTAGTCTCTATGCGGGCGAGGGGGTGCGCATGATGTTTGGAACCATGCAGACAACTGGGCTCTATCCGCCTCTCGCCTGATCTGCGGCTATTCGGGTATTCCCATCTGGCTCCCAACATCCGGCTGATACATGTCGGTTCGGATAATTGATATTGATAGCCAAAGACTTGTGAGGTGGGTGCCTATCCCTTGGTTTCCCCCCGTGAGAGCCCTGTTGTGTAGGCTGTCTGTGTGCCCTTCACTATTTCTGAGTTTAGGGTGTCCGATTGGGAAATTGACATAGGCGCTTCCCGAATGCTAGTAGTTATTTCTAGCCGAGGAGGAATGAGTGTTCGATGAATACGCTATTACATACGCCTTACCTCCACCCGCTGGGTGACCAACTCTGGGCGGGCGGTATTCTGGGTGGGCGGGCTTCGGATGTCACACCGATCTATATTGACCGATACGACGGGCCCCGTTCCAAGCGAGCCCTAGCTTCCCATAGCTTTTGGGAACTCGGTACGGTTCGATCAGGAGAAGGAATGCTCATTACCAGTACCAAGTTGCCGTTATGCCCTTTCCGGTCATTTCTGATTCCTGCCCAATTATCCCACACCGAGTTGGCCGAAAGTAACATCGACATCATTTGGGTCGGCCTGCGCGGTCAGGCGCTTGACCAGTGCCCGACGGGGGCTGTGCTTCATGTGGATGACCGCCAATTGACGGAATTTGTTGAGCGAATGTGGCTCTACGCGGAAGGGGGCGGATGCCTGGGTGTGGAACTGGACGGCATGACGCGTCTGGTAGTGGCTCGCTTGTTGCGCCTCTCGGGCAGCGATACGTCGCAAGTGTCAGCCGACCGTACCGAATCAACTATCGCTTACATCAATCAGAACTACAAACAGTGTGTCCGCATTGCCGATCTAGCCGCCCGCGCCCAATGCAGCGTCAGTTACTTACGCCGCACTTTCGAATCGCGCACCGGTCAATCTCCCAGCCAGTATCTGGCGTCGATCCGCATGCGACAGGCCCAGCGACTTCTGGAACACTCGGCGTTGTCGGTCGGGGAAATCAGTCAGGAAGTGGGTTACGAGGACGCTTTCTATTTCTGCCGTGTCTTCAAGCGACATACAGGCATGAGTCCTCTCCGCTTTCGGCAAAACAGCCACCGCGGAATGGCCATTCACACAGCATAATTTTTCCTCCAGTTGAGTTGCCGGATCTGGCATTCTGAGGGGCGCGCAGTGGGTGTGGGCCTATCAGCGAGGCGAAAAGTCCAGAAAATTAAAGCGGTTTGTCCATGTGCAGCCATTGAATCGCAGGTCACACTATCCAAAGTAAGAGGATGGTGTTTGTTTCATAGAGCGAGGGGGTGAAACCGTTATGAAGAAAATTCTTTGCGTGGCTACTGCAATACTTTGTGGGTGGATCATGAATTCCCACGGGGCGAACCGCTATTGGGTATCCGCCTCTGCGAGTACTTGGAACTTGGCCGCGAACTGGAGCGCCACGTCCAATGGAGTTGGAGGGGTTGGGGTTCCCGTGACTGGAGACAGCGTTTACTTTACGGCCAGCGCGAATGGCAACTGCCAGATCGACCTGAGCCCGGTCACGATCGGGCTCCTTTCGGTCAACGGTTACACAGGGCATCTGGATGGTGCCACCCTGAACCCCGACGTCACGGTGACCGGCAGTGTGACGTTTGCATCAGGTAATAATGGAACGAACTCCCTCGGCGGCGGAACCTGGACGATCGGCGGCAGTTTTGATTACATCGCCATGGGGAGCGGCACAGGCAGGGCTATGATTCCCGGTGTGTCCACCGTTGTGATGACCGGCACGAACGTGAGTCTCAAGGCGGTTTATACTATGACGTTGTGTAACCTGATGATCGCATCGAATGCCGTCGTCACCAACAACGGCACGAGCACCTCCTACCTTATGGTAACGAACAACATGGACGTCTACGGCACTATTATATCGCTGGCCAATGCCACCCGGATACAGCCCAACCGGCTTCGGGTCCATTCCTCCGGGAGGGTCACGGGTTCCGGTCTGATCTATCTTAAGAACAGCTACGGAATCCAACTGCTTGAACCCGGTAGTGTTGTTGATTTGGACACCATTCAGTTCGTATCGGACAATACGACCCCAGGTTACATCGTGCCGGGTCATTATCAGGCGACGAATCTGCTCTTCTGGGGTGAAACCTACGCCGCGACGTGGAAGATGACCAACGGCGTGTACGACATTGACGGCAGCATTTGGATGCATCAGAACAACGCGGCCGGTGCGGTCACGCTGGATTGCACGGCCGCCGTCGTGCGGGTGGGTGGCAACCTGACGAATAGCATGGCGGCGGGCGTCACGACCAACAAGTCGTGTTTCCTGGGCGCCGTCACGCTCACAGGCACGACGGATCGAGTTGTGGACCTAAACACCTTGACGAATCAGCCAGCCATCACGGTCGCCATGTCCGGCGGAACCGTGAAACTGCTCTCGGGCGTCTCCAACGCCTCGTTCACGGCGACCGGCGGAAACTTGAATTTCAACGGCAAGTCCGTGCGCACGTCGGGGAACCTGACGATCGGATCCAATGCACAGGTTGTGGGAACCAGCCTCAATGGTTCGGTAATCACGGTGGGCGGGAACCTCAGCCTGGCAGGTAAGCCTGACAGCTTTCTTGACCTGCATGCCTCGGCTCCATGGACGCTCTCGGTGGCAGGCACCGGAACCGCCGTTTACGTTGAGGTCGCGTATTCCGACGCCTCCGGTGGTTCGAGCATCACGGCCTCCTCTTCGCGGGACAGAGGCCATAACGTCAATTGGCTGCTTCCGGCGACGGGTTCCGTTCTTATCGTACAGTGATCACGGTGTATGGCCGCCATGGACCTAACTTATTGCCATTCCGGCATCCTGAGTGGCGCGCAGTGGGTGTGGGCCTATCAGTGAGGCGAAAAGTCCAGAAATTGAAAGCGGTTTGTCCATGTTCAGCCATTAAACCGCGGTGCATACTATCCAAAATAAGGGGATGGTGTTTGTTTCATAGAGCGAGGGGGTGAAACCGTTATGAAGAAAATTCTTTGCGTGGCTACTGCAATGCTTTGTGGGTGGCTCTTGAATGCCCACGGGGCGAACCGTTATTGGGTATCCGCCTCTGCGAGTACTTGGAACTTGGCCGCGAACTGGAGCGGCACGTCCAATGGGGTGGGAGGGGTTGGGGTTCCCGGGACTGGCGACAGCGTTTACTTTACCCCCAGCGCGAATGGCAACTGCCAGATAGACCTGAACCCGGTCACGATCGGGCTCCTATCGGTCAACGGTTACACGGGGCATCTGGATGGTGCCACCCTGAACCCCGACGTTACGGTTACCGGCAATGTGACGTTCGCGTCAGGTAATAGTGGAACGAACTCCCTCGGCCGCGGCACCTGGACGATCGGCGGCAGTTTCGATTACAGCGCCATGGGGAGCGGCACTGGCAGGGCTATGATTCCCGGTGTGTCCACCGTTGTGATGACCGGCACGAACGTGAGTCTCAAGGCGGTTTATACTATGACGTTGTGTAACCTGATGATCGCATCGAATGCCGTCGTCACCAACAACGGCACGAGCACCTCCTACCTTATGGTAACGAACAACATGGACGTCTACGGCACTATTATATCGCTGGCCAATGCCACCCGGATACAGCCCAACCGGCTTCGGGTCCATTCCTCCGGGAGGGTCACGGGTTCCGGTCTGATCTATCTTAAGAACAGCTACGGAATCCAACTGCTTGAACCCGGTAGTGTTGTTGATTTGGACACCATTCAGTTCGTATCGGACAATACGACCCCAGGTTACATCGTGCCGGGTCATTATCAGGCGACGAATCTGCTCTTCTGGGGTGAAACCTACGTCAAGACGTGGAAGATGACCAACGGCGTGTACGACATTGACGGCAGCATTCAATTATTGCAGACAAACGAGGCCGGTGCGGTCACGCTGGATTGCACGGCCGCCGTCGTGCGGGTTGGTGGTAACCTGACGAATATCAGGAATGCGGGCGTCGTGACCAATAAATCGCGCTTTGTGGGGGCCGTCACGCTGACGGGAACGAAGGACCGGGTCGTGGACCTCAATACCATGCCCCAGCAGCCTGCGTTGACCATGGCCATGTCGGCCGGAACCGTGACGCTCATGTCGGGCGTCTCCAACGCCTCGCTTACGGTGACGGGCGGATGCCTGAATGTGAACGGCAAGCCGATACGGACCACAGGGAATCTCACGATCGGGGGCAATGCGCAGGTTACGGGATCCGGCCTCAATGGCTCGGCAGTCACGGTGGGCGGGAATCTAGATGTAAGCGGCGGCGGGGGGGCGCCACTCGACCTGCATGCCACCGCTCCGTGGACTCTTTCGGTGACCGGAAGCGGCGCCGCCAGCAATGTGAATGTGTCGTATTCCGACGCTTCCGGGGGTTCGACCATCCGCGCTGTCAACTCCACGGATGGCGGTAATAACACCAATTGGCAGTTCGTTTCAGGCGGTACAACCTTGCCCGTTGTGACCAATCTTGGTGTGACTGTCTGGAGACTAACGGCCGACCTTCAGGCTCAGGTGACCGATACCGGGGGCGACACTCCCTCAGCGTGGTTCCGGTACTGGATTGACGGCCAATCGACCACGACGACAGTAGCCAAAGGACTTCAAGGCGCGACTTTTTCGACCACCCTGAGCGGACTCTCGGTGGGCAGCAATTACTCCTACGTGGTCGTGGTCTCCAACTCGGCAGGTGGCGCCTCGTCGGCAGTGAAGACGTTTACGCCGAGCGATATCTCCGGTGGACAGAGCACCAATATCTACTGGGTGTCCTCGGCGGCAAGTGCCTGGAGCAATGCCGCGAACTGGGCAACTTCCTCCAACGGGGTCGGCGGCGTTGGCCTGCCGGGAACCAGAGACAATGTTTACTTCACCGCCAGTGAGAACGGCAATTGCCGGATCGACATCAATCCTCTAACGATCGGAAGTGTGTCGGTCAACGGCTATACGGGGCATCTGGATGCGGCTACGTATAACCCCGATGTGACGGTGACGGGAAATGTGACTTTCGCTTCCGGCGTCAACGGCACCAATTCCCTTGGAAACGGCACCTGGACCATCGGAGGCAGTTTCGACTACTCTGGTATGGGGGCAAGCAACAGGAAACTCAACCCGAATTCCTCGACCGTTGTGATGACGGGGATGAACGTGGGGATCAAGGCCAACTACTACCAGTCCTTGTGGAATCTCTCGATCGCTTCGAATGCCGTGGTTACCAACAATGGCGAAAGTAGCAGTACCTATATCAACGTCAGCAGTAACCTGGATATCTATGGATCGTTGTCGTTGGGCTATGCCAATCCGTTGCATATCCATGTCTTTGCGACGGGGCGGCTTACTGGCGCCGGGGGTGTTGGGTTGAGCGGGTCGATTCAGTTTGCCCCTGGCGGCGTCATCGATCTGAATTCGATCGAATTGTTAAGGCCAATCGGGGGGAATACGCTCCCGCCGGGGCACTATCAGATGACCAATCTCGTCGTGTGGGGTGAAACTTATACGACGACATGGTATCTAACGAATGGAGTCTATAACATCGATGGCAACATCCAATTCTACCAGAACAATGAAGCCGGGGCGGCTACGCTGGACTGTACGGCTTCGAGCATTAATGTTGGGGGGAGTCTCTCCAACGGAATGAACGCCGCTGTTGTGACCAATAAATCGCGCTTTTTGGGGGGCATCACGCTGACGGGAGTGAAGGATCGGTATGTGAATCTCAATACCATGCCCCAGCAGCCGGCCCTGACCATGGCCATGTCCGCCGGGACCGTGACGCTTCTTTCAGGCGTCTCCAACGCCGCGGTGACGGTGACCGGCGGATGTTTGAATGTGAATGGCAAACCGATCCGAACCTCGGGAAACCTTACGATAGGCGGCGATGCGCAGGTAGTGGGATCCGGACTCAATGGTTCGGTAATCACGGTGGGTGGCAACCTTAGCCTGGCAGGTAAGCCCGACAGCCTTCTTGACCTGCAAGCTACGGCTACGTGGATGCTCTCCGTGGTCGGGAGTGGTACCGCTGGTAATGTGAATGTGTCGTATTCCGACGCTTCGGGTGGTTCGACCATTATGGCATTCTATTCGCGGGACAGCGGACATAATGTCAATTGGCTGTTTCAGATGGGTTCCGTCTTTACGATCCGGTGATCACGGCGTATGAGTGACTGTTCGACGGCGGGCGCGAAATGTCCAGAAACGCAAGTTGTTTTGTCCATAGAGCGGACGCCAAAGGCGTGCTAATGTGAAAAAATGAATCTACTTGGTTCGATAGATCATTCCGGGCGTTGTTACCATCAATTCATGCCGCTGGACTTGCCGCCTGAGGCGAAGTTCTTCCATCGGAATTTCAACAACATGACGGCCACGGATTACGGGCCGGTCATGCGCTTGCTACAGGGGTTCGACGCAGATCATGCCAGCCAGGATTTTCTTATTGCAGGCGACGTGGGAAGCTCCCGCTACATACTGGTTGGCGCGGTGACGGCGCGACGTTCGTTGACGTATTTGCATTTACACTGCCGCCAGACACGCATCACTGGCGTCAGCTTCTATCAGCCGGATATTCCGCCGGACGCTGAACCGGAGAGGATGGTGTGTCTGGAAGGCGAGGATTGGCAAACATTATTGATCGAATATGCCGATCAGGCCGCCCGGCAGGCTGGCGTGGCTCCTATTCGCCCTGAAAAAAACGTGCTGGGCTATTGTTCCTGGTATTACCATCACGATCAAATTACTCACGACAATTTTATGGATAACGTTGGAGCTTTAGTTGCGGCGCGGAGCGATTTTCCCGCGCAGATTGCGCAAATTGATGACGGATATCAGTCTCATCACGGCGACTGGTTGGTCAACAATTCACATTGGCCTGGTTCAATTGAGGAAGTAGCCTCGCGCATTCGTCACGACGGCCTGCGTGCGGGAATTTGGTTGATGCCATTACTCGCATCCACTTCCAGTGAGTTGTTTTGTCATCATCCCGACTGGTTCGTTAAGGATCAAAGCGGACAGCCCTGGCTTATGCGGGGATGGTCGGCCCCGCCAGAACATCACTGGGCCTGTTTGGATGCAACTCAAACGGCAGTATGCGAACACCTTAAGCGGATATTTGTCACGCTCTACAAATGGGGGTTTGACTACTTTAAACTGGATGGCTTGGGTTTCATGACGCCCGCTGGTTTCCGTTCCGACCCACAGGCGACGGGTGTGAGTGCTTATCGTCTGGCCTTGGATACTATTCGTCGTGCAGTCCCGAACGCTACTTTGGTCGGGTGTTGTCCGCCTTACTTGGCCTCATTAGGTTTTATTGACCATGCCCGTATCAGTGCTGATACGGCTGCTTGCTGGATCAAGCACCGTCTAGATGAAGGAACCTCTTATGAGGAGGAAAATGCACCGCCTGATCCCGAAGCCCCCTGTTTGTCAAATGCCTTGCATCAGGCGCTTTCGCGATGGTGGATGATCGATCGCTGGTTCCGGGCTGATCCGGACGTGGTGTTTGTTCGTGAAGACAATTCCCGCCTGACCGAAGGGGAATCCCGGCTCAGTGCTCTGGCAGGCATTCTCACAGGTGTGATTATCACGAGTGATCATCTGAAACGTTTGTCGTCCGAACGCTTGGATTTACTAAAGCGAATAGCTGCTTTGCGGTTGAATCATCCCAGACCGGTCGCTTGTCGGGCAGGATACTGGCCGCAGGTGTTTGCGGGAACTGTGGAGGGGCGAAGAGCGGTGGCTATCTTTAATGACCTGCCACGTCCGCATACATGGAAACTAAGTGCGTGGGGCGTTGGCGCGGGGGGCTATGAACTTTTGCATCCTTTGGGAGTTGTTGGCGACAATATTACTGTCCCTGCCCATGATGCAGCGCTGGTGATTGAGCCATTTGGAACATTGGACCCCCATCCATGAAACCGATGGAATTATTGGCATCCGCCGTCGGAAGCTACCAGTCCTAAATGTCCAGTTTCCCAAACCGTTTTGTCCATGGTAGATCCCGTAGTGTCTGGTAAAAAGAGGTCAAGTGAGATGTGAGTTTGAGAACAAGGAGGATTTTAAATGAAGATGAGTAAACTGCGAATCGCAGCGGCGTGGATTATTGTGTGTGTGCTGGGCAGCGTGGCATCGAGCCAGGCGGTGACCGCCACCTGCGCGCCGTATGGGCGCGTCGATCCAGCCAACAAACAGCAGGTGACGGTGGATCCGAACGCGGTCTGGCTGGAAAACGAGCACCTCAGACTAGCCCTCATTACCGTGGCTCCGTACGCCGGTCAGGTGTTTTCGCTGGTCTATAAGCCCACCGGTCAGGAATTATGCAATCCGATGACCCTCCAAGGCTATTGGCAAGATCGCGGGGTGCCCGGCGTGATCACCGAAGGCAAAGGAGAAATCCTCTCGCAGTCGGATACACAGGCCCAGGTCCGCATCACTTACCTTAGCACCGGTGAAGAGGCTGGAAAGAAGATCGCCCTCCGTCACACCAAGACCTATACGCTCAAAAAAGGTGCGTCTAATGTCCAGGTGGACTGGAAGCAGGAAAACATCGGTACTGACAGGATCTTTTACAACCCGTGGATCAAACATGTGGGCGGGTTGGGCGAGACTTTCCTGAAAGGTCAGGCCAAGATCGTGATGCCACAGGGGTTGACCAAACTCGATTGGGATTTTGTGCCGACGTTGAACTGGGTCGTGCGGCTTTCGGGTGAAGAAAATAGTGAGACGACCCCGATGGTCACCAGCCTGACGGACTACCGCCGGATATTCCGGCAGTGCGCATGGGCGGTGCCGCCCCGCTATACCCTGGAGACAACCCTGACCCGCGTGGATCTGAAACCCGGTGAGGCGTCCGAACTGCCCTCCGTGCTTCTGGTTACGCCCAATCTGGGGAATGTGGGATATGCCGCCCCCGAACTGGCGGCATCGTTGGAAACAACCAGCGAAATCAAGCCGGGACAGGAACTCTCTCTGAAGGTGAACATCGCAGCGGGCGTGGACCTGGGCGAGAAACGGCTCGAGGGGCAGATTGCCACAGCAACGGGTGAACAGGTGGCAAAGGTTCCCAACCAGCAGGTACAGTTGCAGGCCGGCAAAATCAGTGTGGTGTCATATGCATTCACCCCGCCGAAAGACGGTGTCTATTTCATCAATCTTACGGTCTTCGACCGTCAGCAACCCATCAAACTCGGCGAGGAAATCAAGTCGCAGAAGACCTATATCACGCTGCCGATCGTGGTTGGCCCCGCGCCGGCGGTGGTCGTCCAAAACTGGCAGGCGGAGGATAAAGGCTTTCCGGGCCGCAAAGAGCGCGAGGTCAAACCTTGGCGAACCCTAGTTAATGTACCCGCCCTCAAGGCGGGCCAGGTGCTGGTACCCGAACGGATTTTCCCGGAGGACAAATTTATCTATGAGGAAAAGGCGCAACCCGCTGCCATCCGCTTGGCGGGGGGGGAATACGAATGCCTCCAGTTCGTGGTGGACGTGTCTGAAAAGGAAGACCCTATGGCGGTGGCGGTCACTCTTTCGACGATCAAAAACGACCAAGGGGTTGCCTTGGAGAGTGTTCGGGTCCGAGAGCAAATCTACCTAACCACGGAAATCCCCAGCGACTTCGCGGACTTCCCGGTTGGCCAGTGGCCTGATCCGCTGTTTGAGACCGACTGGGTAACGAAGATACCGAACGCGCCGATTACGAAGCAGAATGTCGAATTCATTAAGAAGTCGCATAGACGAGTGTTCTGGATGACAGTCCATGCACAGTCCGAGGCGAAAGGGGGCCTCTACAAGGGCAGAATCGGCCTGACGCTGGCCGGAAAGGCTGTTGGCGAATTCCCTGTCGAGGTCAAGGTCAATGCCTTTGTCCTTCCGAAGCGCGCGGCCCTGCGATGCGCCACAGGCATGGTGGGTTGGCGAGGAAACGCTACAAACAACTGGGCGACGCTGGGCCTACCCGACGAAGAGATCAAGGAGATCGGCAAGACCTCCATGGATTCCTACTGGCGGCTGATTATCGAGTATGGCTGGACCCCTACGATGTGCTTTGGTCCCGCCACTGTCTGGGAAAAATACAAGGATGTGGGTCGTGGGGTCAGTGTCTTCCCCTCGGGTGGTAAAAAACAGGACGAAGATTGGCTGATCAAGAATGACCTGCTCAAGTATGCGTTCATGTACGCCCCGTTTGACGAGCATCCCGATGGCAAAGTGCCGGAAGTCGCCGAATGGGCGAGGAAGTGGAAGGCGGAGCACAAAACTCCGGTTCTCGACTGCTATTACGGCCGCGAAGTCGAGCCACTGTTTGGCCTGGTGGATGTCTGGCTGGGACAAAGTCCCAAGTCACCCTGGTGGGGGAAATCCACCCCGCCGCTGGGGTGGGGCGACAAAGCGATCGCGCGCAAGCAGGCGGGCGATCAGTTCTTCAGTTGCAACGCCTCGCTGGTCTGGCACGTGGAGTATATCCCTGTCCAGGGACGCTCGGAGTTCTGGAATGACTTCGCCATCGGCGTGGACGGCCGCTACGTCTACAGCACCTGCCGCTGGACCGTGGACGTCTATAAGAAGAACTGGACCACCGGCAACTACATGGGTTGCTTAGTGTATCCGGGGCCGCACGGCATCACCACCTCGATCCGCTTGGAGACCCTGCGCGATGCCGCGGAAGATTATGACTATCTGACGCTCCTGCGCGAGGCAGTGGCCACCGCAAAGAAAGGGAATACCGCCGCGTTCGCGATACAGAAAGCCGAGGGAATCGTGAATGATCAAAAACTGTCGACGCGTGTCATGACCGTCGAAACCCTCCATGCGTTACGGAACGAAATTTCCGATCTGCTTGAGGCTTTTGGTGTTGCCCGAAAAAAGGCAGGCCAGTAATGCGCCTGCTTTTTTTTCGAGCAACCGTGGGCTTATGGCTGGCGTTTACCGCCGCCAGCTTGGCGCAGGAACTGCCCGTCACGGCCGGGTTTGGTAAGATCCTGTTCCTTGACCCCAAAACCAAGCAACTGGACTTGGTGCTGGATCCCAAGGCGATCTACCTGGAAAACGAGTGCCTTAAGGCGGGCATCTGCACGGGCCAAAATGCCGGGCAGATCATGGACCTGGTTTACAAACCCATGAATCTCCAGCTTGCCAACCAGCTTGTGCCGATGGGCTATTGCCGCGAACGGTATAACGCCGAGGGGCTCCCGGAATGGGTCACGCCCACAAACATTCAAACCGAGATTATCGAGCAGGGGGGGGCGCGCGCGGTAGCGAAAGTCAGTTACGAATTCGGCCAACCGGGAACGCCGGATGGCGCGACCGTTGCACGTAGCGCCCTTCGTTCCACAAAAACCTACACGCTAACGCGGGGGGCGGCTTGCCTGATTGTTAGATGGAAACTGGAAAACGTCGGCCAGACGGTCTTCGAGTTGAATCCGTGGCTGTCGCATGTTGGGGGCCATCTCGAAAAGTCCCTGGCCGGCCTGGCCAACAACCGCCTGCTTCAACCCGAGGGGCCCGTCAACCTGGGCCATGAACGGTGGGCCGATCCGGTGACGGATTGGACGGCCCGGACGTCGGGCCCGACAAATAGTGAAGAACTACCGATGGTCTGCAGCATCACCGATTTTCGACAGGTCTTCCAGCACTTATTCTGGCAGCGTTCGCCCCGGTTCACGCTCCAAACCATTTACAGCCGCATTGCGCTGAAACCCGGAGAAAGCTGGCAAACCGATTATGTCATCGCCGCCATGCCGAATCTGGGCAACGTGACTTATGTTGCGCCCGAACTGGCCGCGTCGGTCGATGTTGCCGACGAGCCGCTCCAGCCCGGGAGGGAGGCGAGGCTCACGGTCAACATCGCCGCCGCGATGGAGTTGGGCGAAAAGTGCCTTAAAGGTCGAGTGCTCGACGCCAACGACCGGCCCGTTCTGGAGTTGCCGGAGCGGCCGGTCCGGTTGACGCCTGGCAAGATCGCCCGGTTGGACTATCGCTTCACTCCACCCTCGAACGGCGTCTACCGCCTCTCGCTTGCCCTGTATGCCGGCCCGGACAAACTCCCGCTAGGGAAGATCGTCGGAAGCCAGCAGGACGCCATCACTCTGCCTCTGGTTGTCGGCCCTCCGCCTGCGGTGGTGATTCCGAAATGGCAGAACGACGGCTTCGCATGGGCACGGCGCAAGGCGCGGGAAGTGAAGCCTTGGCGGACGTTGGTGAACAACGCCGTTCTCAAGGCCGGGCAGATACTGGTTCCCGATCGGATCTTTCTGGAGGACACGTTGCTATACGAAGATGCACTTCGCCCGGCGTTTATCCGGTTGGCAGGTGGGGAATACGAATGCCTACAGTTTGCGATCGAAATCCCCGCGCCGGCCGATCCGATGGCGCTGGAGGTGGGACTCTCGGCGCTCCGGAATGGCGAGGGTGCTGCCCTGGAGAAGGCCGAGGTGCGCGAACAGATCTACCTGACCACCGAAACACCCAGCTACTTTCTGGGTTTCCCCATCGGCCAGTGGCCCGATCCGCTTTTTGAGTCCGACTGGGAGGCTAAGATACCCAACGCCCCGATCGCGCAACAGAATATTGCGTTCATCAAGAAGGGCCACAAACGGGTTTACTGGGTAACCGTGCGCGCCCAACCCGACGCCAGGCCCGGTCTGTATAAGGGTGCCGTCACCCTGACCCTGGCCGGCAAGCCCGCAGGTGAATTTCCCGTGGAAGTCAAGGTCAATGCCTTTGTCCTTCCCAGGCGTGCAACTCTTCGGTGCAGCACTGGCATGGTGGGCTGGCATGGGAACGGCGCCAGCAATTGGGAGATATTGGGCCTTCCGGCCGAAGCGGTGAAGACGATTAGCAAGAATGCCAGGGATCAATACTGGCGGCTGATCTTGGAATATGGCTGGACGCCGACGATGTTCTTGAGCGGCGTGACGAGCTGGGAAGAATACAAGAATGTCGGCCGCGGCCTGAGCGTTTTCCCCTCCGGTAAAAGCAAGGGAAACGAAGCCTGGTTGATCACGAACAACGTGATCAATTACGCCTACATCTACGCGCCATTCGATGAGCACACCGACCAGAAGATTCCCGAGGTCGTTGCATGGGCGAAAGCTTGGAAGCAGGAAAGCAAAATCCCCATTCTTGATTGCTACTATGGCGCAAAAGTCGAGGAATTGTTCGGGTTCGTGGATGTCTGGCTGGGCCAAAGCCCCAAGTCTCCCTGGTGGGGCAAACCCACCCCTCCGCTGGGGTGGGGCGACAAGGCCGTGGCACGCAAGCAGGCGGGCGATCAGTTCTTCAGTTGCAACGCCAACCTGATCTGGCACGTGGAGTTTGTGCCGGCAGAATGTCGCTCGGAGTTCTGGAACGATTTTGCCGTCGGTGTGGACGGGCGCTATGTCTATAGCACCTGCCGCTGGACGGAAGACGTCTACAAGAAGAACTGGACCAGCGGTAATTACATGGGTTGCGTGGTGTATCCGGGGCCGCACGGCATCACCACCTCGATCCGCCTGGAGACCCTGCGCGATGCTGTCGAGGACTACGACTATCTGGCCCTCTTGAGAGAGAGGGTCCGGCGGATTGACAATTCCCGCCAGATGCCCGCAGGGCCCATTGAACAAGCCAAGGCCATCCTTGAGGACCCCAAGCTCGCCGAAAAGGTCAACACAACGATCACGCTGCACGAAATGAGAAATCGCCTGGCCGACCTGATCGAGCAATTGGGCCTATAGGCAGTATGACTGTTACATCTGAAGGAAGCCATGAATGAAACAAGCAGAATGAATTGCCGCCCAACTTCGAGCGCTACGCCGGTATATAGCGCCTTTGAGGAAGTCGCCTTGAGATCCATCACTCCCGAGGGCTGGCTACGCGTGTGGCTGGAACGTCAAGCTACGGGGCTGACCGGTCACATCGAGGCGGCTGGTTATCCGTTCGACACGAAAGGGTGGGGTACGCAACGGCTGATTACCAAGGGCAAGATTATCTGGTGGCCGTATGAACAGATTGCCTATTGGATCGACGGCGCTTTGCGCTGCGCCCACCTGTTGCGGGACGAGGCCCTGCTTCGCAAGCCGCTGGATCAGATCGAGTTTGTGCTCCGCCATCAGGCAAAAGACGGGTTCCTGGGCATTAACGCCCTGCGTCCACGCGAGAAGGAAAACCAGTGGCCGCATGTCATTCTTTTCCGCGCCCTGATGGCTCATGCAGGCGTCACCGGTGAGCGACGCTTCGTCGAGGTGATCCGTCGGTATTATCTGTCCGGCACGGCAGATTACAGCCACGGCCGTGAGATCTGCCACCTGGAGCCGATGCTATGGGCCTGGCGGCAAACCGGTGACCGCCGGCTCTTACGCCTGGCCATGAAGGCCTATCGGGACTATAATCGGAGGCAGTCCGCATCTGATACCGCACAGCGCCAGTTGCTCTCGGTCAAGCGGGCTACTGATCACGGCGTCAACTACAACGAGATTGGCAAGCTCGGCGCCTTGATCCATGCGCACACGGGTGACAGGCGGGCGCTGGCCGCCGCGGTGAACGCCTACCGCAAGATGGATCGCGACCAGATGTTGATCAGCGGGATTCCGAGTTCCAGCGAAAGGCTGCGCGGAAAAGACCCCCTCGACAGCCATGAAGTTTGCGACATCGCCGACTATACCTGGGGGGCGGGCCATCTGCTGCTGGCAACCGGGCGCGCGGAATATGCCGACAAGATCGAACGGGCCTGCCTGAACGCCGCGCCGGGGGCGGTCACGAAGGACTTCAAGGCGCTGCAATACTTTTCCTGCCCGAACCAGGTGCTGGCAACGGACAAGAGCAATCATAACGATTACCATCGTGGCTGGAAATGGATGTCGTTCCGGCCGAATCCAGGAACGGAATGCTGCCCCGGAAACGTGAACCGCATCCTGCCCAACTACGCGGCACGGATGTGGCTGCGCGATCACGACGGTGGGGTGGTTGCTGCCCTGTACGGAGCCTCACGCCTGACCTTTCAGGTCGGAAAGCCAGTCCGCGAGGTGACTTTGGTCGAGGAGACCGAATTTCCTTTTTCGGAGCACATCGAATTCCAGGTTCGATCCAACGGGCCGGCAACCTTTTCGCTTCGCTTGCGCATTCCAGGCTGGTGCCGCAAGGCGGTCATCGCTCTCAACGGGCGGGACTTGCGGTTGCGATGCCGACCGGGCACGTTTGCGGAACTGCGCCGGACCTTTGAGCCGAACGACCGCATCACCCTGACGTTGCCGATGGAACTGAAACTCAGCCGCTGGCCGCGGGGTGGGATTGGCGTCGAGCACGGGCCTCTGGTGTACGCCTTGCCGATTCGCGAACACCGGGTAATCGACCGGGCGGAGAAAAATCAGACGTGCGATCTGCCCGCGTGGAACCTGACGCCAGCCAGTCCGTGGAATTATGCGCTGGCTGTAGATGAGCGGTCACTCGAGGAGCGCGTAAGCGTGGTCCGCCGACCCGCCACCGGATTTCCCTGGGATGCCGGGACGACCCCCTGCCTGTTGCATGTTCCGGCCCGCCGGGTGTCCGGCTGGAAAATCGAACGCCCTCGAACGGTTAAGGTACATTACTGGGCGCCGAATGGAGGCGTTCGGGACGAAACCGAGCATGGCCGGTATGCCTTCACTCCTCAATTGCTCGCGCCACAGGATCTGACGGGGCGTCTGGGTAAGCGGCTCGAAACCGTGACACTCGTGCCCTACGGTTGCACACAACTTCGACTCGCCGTCTTTCCGGTCTGTGCTCAATAACAAGGAGTCAGGAATCATGAAACAGTTTGCCATTTTACATACGCTTATTGTGATCACTTCACTCTCGGCCGGCACGGATTGGGCGGCAACGCCAGAAGAGTCTGCTCCCCCGACGGTGGGTGCGGAAGCTTATTACCGGCAGGTCTTTTGGACCTTGAATGAACTGGAACGTCAGTTACCGGCGATCACGGCATGTGCAAGCGCGGCGGCGGAATGGTACGTGGAAGACGCCACCCTGGGCCTCGGTGCGGACGGCAACGCCGCTTTCGTTGCCGAAGCGCAGTATCGCAGCGGCGGAGTGATGGCCATGTTGGGGCGATCGCCGGAAAAGGAGTGGCGGGGTGTTTTACTCTATTGCCTTCGCGAGGATCGCATGGCGGAGGATCTCGAACGTTTGGCGCTGTATCGCCGGCATGGCTGTCGAGTGATTCTGTTTGGCAGCACAAACCTGCTCCAACAGGCGCGAGTGGCATCGTTCAAGGCGGACGCAGAGATGATCATTCCCGCCGCCGTCGGGAACGGATTGTTTCGTTCCGCCGTTGGCACATGGGTGACACCTACTTATGAAACGGCGGCGATGGCGGCGCTGTGGGTGTGGACAGGTGAATTTGTCGCCGCCTGCACGCGGCACGGAAGCATGCCGCCGATGTATCAGTCCATCCGCATCCCAACCGGCAAAGAACGCAACGCGAAACTGCGCGACATCCGCTTCCAGGCCTTCTGCCCCCCGGCGGCGAAAGAAGGCGAACTTGCATTGCGTTGGCTGGCGGCGACGCGAAACCGACTCTCGACCGTTCGCAAAAATCAATCGGACAAGATTGTGCGGATCGCGAAGCTGGCGAACGAGGCGCGCCACGCGGGACACCGGGCTTTCGCGATTACTGGCGGACACGGAGTCGCGGCCATTCTGGGGATGCCCCACGATGGCGGGCTCTTCATTCGAATCGATCCGCGCACGCTGGACCCTAAGAAAGCCGACCCAAATTTGTCTTTTCAAAAGGGCGACTTCCTTTTGGTGGCCGGGTACGATCACATTTTCAACGATGCAGGTAGTTTTCATCTGATTGATCGTTTCCGTGAAGCGGGCGGTACCGTGGCTTTTTGCATCGCCACCTATCGAAAAGATCAAATCGAACAGATACGGCCAGCTGATGTCCTTTTGGATACGGGATGGGAGTACGGAGACGCGGATGTGGATCTTTCTGGATACGAGGTGAAGATTCTTCCTACCAGCGGCATTCTTACAGCTGCGATCTTCTTTATGATCGACTCTGAATTGCTCGCGTTGACCGAACCGAAAACAACAGGAGAGATCTTGTGATCGCAATAACTCCGGAGAAAGGAAACTGTATGAACAGAGTATGGACACACGCTTTCTTAACGACCTTTATAGCCTGTGGCGGTCTCATAGCCTCGTCCGCAATGGCGAATGTCAGGCTACCGGCGATTTTCGGCAGCAATATGGTGCTTCAGCAGGGCGCACCGGTAGTTGTGTGGGGATGGGCGGAGACGGGGGAAGAAGTCACCGTTTCCGTAGCCGGTCAGGAGGTCGCGGTTACAACCGATAAGGGCGGCAAGTGGTCCCTTAAACTGGCGCCGCTCAAGAGCGGCGGGCCCGTGACGATGGTCGTACAGGGTCGCAACCGGATTGAATTGACCAATATCCTGGTGGGGGAAGTCTGGCTGTGCTCGGGGCAGTCCAATATGGGACGCAGCGTTGCCAGTGCGCAAAATGCCACGCAGGAAATCGCCCAGGCGAAATATCCGACCATCCGGCTGTTCCGCGTGGCCAGCCAGACCTCGCCCACGCCGCTGGACGACGTCCAGGGCGAGTGGGTGGAGTGCAGCCCGGAAACCGTCGCCAAATTCTCGGCTGTGGCATACTACTTTGGGCGTGAACTTCACCAGAGACTTTCGGTCCCCGTCGGGCTGATTCACGCCTCCTGGCTCGGCACCCCGATCGAGCCCTGGACGCCGCTGGAGGCGATGGAAGCCGAAGCGGAGTTCCGGCCGGAAGTCGAGCGCTGGCGGAAGAGCGTCGCAGGTTTCCCGGCCGTGATGGCGGCCTATGAAAAGCGGCTGGCGGAGTATCGCAAGGAGCATGCTACACAACCCGCAGCCCAGGCCGGAACCGCAGGCACTCCTGATGACCCGAAAGCGCCCAAGCCCCCGCTGGACCCGGGGCACGTACGCTGGTCGCCGTCGGTGATTTACAATGGGATGATCCACCCCCTGATGCGGTTCGGTCTGGCTGGTGTCGCATGGTACCAGGGCGAAGGCAACGTGCCCGCCGCCCGCCAATACCGCAAGCGGCTGCCCCTGCTGATCCAATCCTGGCGCAGGAACGCCGGACAGGAACTGCCTTTCCTGATCGTCCAGATCGCTAACTACGGTCCGGTCAAGGATGAGCCCGTCGAAGGCGCCTGGGCGGAACTCCGTGAGGCTCAGGCGATGGCCCTGTCGCTTCCCAGGACGTGTTTGGCGGTGACGATCGACATCGGCGATGCCAACGACCTGCACCCGGCCAACAAGCAGGAGGTGGGCGCACGACTGGCCCTGGCGGCGATGAAGGTGGCCTACGGCAAGGATCTGGTCTACTCCGGCCCGATCTATGAGTCGATGCGGATCGAGGATGGTGCCATCCGCGTTAAATTCAAGCATGTGGGCGGTGGCCTGGTGACCAAGAATGACCAGCCTGTCAAGGGATTCGCCGTCGCCGGGGAAGATCGGAAGTTCGTCTGGGCCGAGGCCAAGATCGACCGCGACGCCGTCGTCGTCCGCAGCGACAAGGTCGACAAGCCCGTTGCTCTACGCTACGCCTGGGCCGACAATCCTGCGTGCAACCTGTACAACAAGGAGGGCCTGCCTGCCTGTCCCTTCCGAACCGACGACGGGCCGGGTGTCACGGCTGTCAAGTAGATGCAACCGGCCATGAGTCTTGATGAGGTTCTGTTTCGCAGTCATAAGGAGCATCGTGAAAACTAACATTAGATTCCTCAACGGCCGCACCTTTCTCGAAATGGAAGGGAAGCGTATTCACAGTCCCGCCTACACTTATCTGGCGGAGCGCGGCGACCCGAAGCATCCGAAGCAGGTGATCGAGCAGGGGATGACGTACACGGCTATCAGACTGGTCAAGACGGAGAGCAATGAGAATAGGTACGCCAATGACAAATGAGGCGACCGTGAAAACCTACCGGTGTGGCAATCTTGTCTACACCCGCCACGGGTTGTTCGCTGTCTTCACCTGGTTGTTGTGGGGCGAATTCTGTTTCACTCTGATGGAGGCGATCGTGCCGTCCATCCTGCCCCTTAAACTCAAGGGGTTGGACTCTCCCAACTGGACGATCGGGTTGATCATGTCCACCCTTCCCGGCATTTTCAACACGACGATCTGCCCGTGGGTCAGTTTCAAGAGCGACCGCTACCGCAGCCGCTGGGGCCGGCGCATCCCCTTCATTCTGTCGACGTTGCCGTTCCTCACGCTGTCGTTGGTGCTGATCGGATTCAGCGACGACATTGGCAGATGGGTCCATAGCGTCTTTTTTGCCGGCAATGCCATCCGTCAGACATCGGTGGTCGTCATCTTGCTGGCGGTGTTTGCAGGCTGTTTCGACCTGTTCAACATGTTTGTGGCGTCGGTGTTCTACTACCTGTTCAACGACGTCGTGCCCGAGTCTCACATTGGGCGGTTCATGGGTTGGTTTCGCTTCGTGGGCACCGTGAGCAGCGGCTTGTATAGCTTCTTTATCTTCAAATATGCCTTGAGCCACATGCATGTCATCTACCTGAGCGTCGCGGTATTATATGCCGTAGGTTTCGGGCTCATGTGCCTGCGTGTGAAGGAGCGCGAATACCCTCCGCCCGACGACCTCGCTCCGAGTCCGAGCCTGCTGCAAGATATCCGGACGTTTGCGCGGGAGTGCTACTCAAGTCGATTCTATTGGGATTTGTTCCTGTATACGATGTTCGGTGCCGTGGGTGGGACGATTCTGGGGAATTTCGGCACTTTCTTCTCGCTGTCGCTGGGGTTGACGCTGGACCAGATCGGCAAACTCGGAGCCATCTCCCTATGGAGCGTGGCGGCGGCGATTGTGTTTGCCGGGGTACTGGTTGACCGTTGGCACCCGGTGCGTGTGATCGCTTACGGTGCGGCAATGGGGGCATTTCTGGCGTTCAACAACTGGATTTGGCTTTTCGTCGAACCGCCTTCGGCCGGGTTCTACTTCTGGACCGCAATCGCCGTGCTTCCATGCGGCATGTTCAGCGCAGCCATAATGGGCGCCGCATCATTGCCGCGCGAGATGAAACTCTTCCCGCGCGAGCGCTTTGGTCAGTTCTGTGGAGCCCAATCGCTGATCCGCTCAGCAGGCACGATGCTTGGCGGCCTGCTGGCCGGACTCTTCCTGGACGGGGTGCGGCGGTTCTTTCCGGACGGTCAGTATGCCTATCGCTTCCTCTTTCTCTGGAGCGGGACCTTCACGGTCATCGCCTTCTACTTCCACTATCGGGGTTTTCGCGTGTGGAAGCGGTTGGGGGGCGAGGCGGGCTACCAGCCACCGGCAGGCAACTGCCGGCTTGAAGATTTGCCGGCGTGTCAGGACGGCGGGGTGAACCGCGGCCTGATCGTCGTTCACGGACTTGTGATCTGTGGGGCCATAGCGGTCAGCGCGGTCTATGCTTTCAACTATCTTCGCTCCGGGAATGCACATTTTGCAGGTTTGTTCGGACTCCAACTTGCACTGCAGGCGGCGATCTTGGCTGGGTTCATTGCTTTTGTGCGATTTATGGAAAGACCGTAAGATGTCATGGCCGTACGCCATGGATGTTTATCAAACTGACTTAGAAAGGATGAGATCAAGATGAAAACGAAATGGACGACGTGTTTACGAACGAGTGTAACGATGTGTTCCTTGGCTTTGGCCAGCCCATCAATTCCTGCGCAGACGGCATCTGCGGAGGGCGTGAGACCTATTCGCCTGATGAACGGCCAGACACACACGGTGACATTTGAGGCCAAAACGGCCAGTCAATCGCAGTTGATCTGGTTGCGGGCGCGGATTGCATTGCCCAAGGGCGAGCGGGAGGGCGCGTATACACTGCAACTCGCACTCAACGGGACAAAACTTACGCTGAAGAATGTGGCCATCCTAAACACCAAGAATACGATCTACGACCGGCTTAAGGTGCAGGGGAAAGAGAAAGTTCTCGAAGGACTCCCATCCTTCACAGAACAATCCGGGGCCTGGTACCTGAAAGCCGATAGCGATTACGTCCCATTCAACGACACGGAGCCTGCCGGTACTTATGCGATGGACGAAACCTGGAATATCCTGGCGCAGGCGAACTACCGGTCACACTACTACGAGTACCTTTTTCAGCCGGACTCCGGTTTGATCCGCAAGGGAGAGAACACCTTGGAACTCGTGTCGCGGATTCCAGAAGGGTTGCGTGAGTATCCTGTGGAGATATCTGCAATCTCGACGCGTCCAGCCCCTGACCCTGATCTGATCTTTCTTCGTCCGCTGGAGGAGTTCGTCTTTCCGGAGCAGGCTCCGGCGCTTGACGATTTGGTTGGGAATGAACTGAAACTGTCCGCATGCGCCGGCGAACGGGAGCCCGTTTCCTTCAGTGTATTCGGTCTGAAGCCGCTTGAAGGTCTCACCTTCGAAGTCGAGCCGCTTGCGGGACAAGGTGTAAAGCGGAGTATGGCGCCCAAGGATTTCCAGCGCTACTTCGTTGATAGCACGGAGTTCAAGAGATTAAGCCAGACGCTGCCCTGGCTCGAACAGGCCGCCATTCCTCAATTGCTCAAGCCGATCGAGGAAGGCGGTGTGTCCCTCAAGGCGGGACATACCAAGCGATTTGTGCTGGACGCGCACCTGCCGGAAGACCTGCCTCCCGGCCAGTACATGGGTACGGTGGTTGTCCGCGCCGGAAAAGAGGTGCTAGGGCGGATTCCCCTGCATCTCGAGGTCTACCCCTTCAAGTTGGCGGCTGCTCGGCAGACGTATTGGATGTATCGGCAACAGTGGACGCCGATTGAAGAGCCGGACAACGTTGCCTGCATCCAGGACATTAAGGATCACGGGTTCGACGGTTTGGCGCTGGTAGGTGGCGCCAGTTTCAAGGTTACCATCAACGCCGACGGCTCACTGAAAGCCAATTCAGAAGAATGGGAACGACTGGCGAAAGTGCTGAAAGAAGCCGGGTTGTCGAATCGCGTTAATGACCGTTCCGTACAAACGGCTGCGCTGTCCGCGGCTTTCAAAGTGGCCGGGATCAAGGGTGCCGCTGGTGAACAATGGTTCGCCGAAAACGTCCTGATTGATCCTCTAACCGGCCAGCAGGCCACACCCAAAACGGCACCGGTCAAGCCGGTGGATACCAACCTGGTGGCGGAGCTGAAGGCCAAGTTGCCGCAAATTGAGAAGACGATGGTTCGGGTCATGGAACTAGCCCGTGATGAAGCCAAACGCATCGGATTGGACCTCCGCCTTTTTCCGGTGGATGAGCCGGACGGAACTTCATGGCGTCGGGCCTGGACACGGTTTGTTGCCGATAGGGCGCATCAGGCCGGTCTCAAAGTCTGGGCCACGCATAACTGGCCGCTCAACATGGGGTCGTCCCACTGGGAGTCGGGAATAGACGAGTCATGTATGAACAACATCCGAGCTTTCTATACTGACCCGGAGACTATTATTTCGAGTCCGTTCACGGGTGAGATGGCCGACACCTTCCAGGCCATTCCAATCATCGGTCGAATGCGGAATGCACCCAAATACGGATTCAAGGGGATGATAGACGAAGTGCGCGTTTACGGCCGGGCATTGACGGACGAGGAGATTCTGCGCCAGAGCGAACAACCCGCCAAAGATGGTTTGCTGGCCTACTATCCGATGGACGAAGGCAAAGGGGACGTCGCCGCCGACAGAAGTGGCTATGGCAATGACGCCACCATTAAGGATGGCGCTGCCTGGTGTGAAGGAAGACTAGGGAAAGGGCTGAGATTTGCTTCCGGCATGAGCGACCGCTTGCAGCCGCCGACAAAACCGCTTAAAGACTCGGCGGGGTGGAGTATCTCTCTCTGGTACAACGGCGGCGGAACGCCTTTTGGATCGGGGTATGATTATTATTTTGAAAATGGCGGGCAATTCCTTTTCAGGACTGACAAAGGCGTGCAAGTGCTGAGTCTCGGACGCGGACCCGACCCCGGTTTCTGGAATCATCTGACGGTTTCCATCGATAAGAAAACAAGGCAAATGAAAGCCCTCGTTCGCAACAAGGAACAGCGCCAGTGGTATCAGCAGAATATCAAGTGGGTTTACGACCAGGCCCGTGGCTTTACCATGCCCTATGTCCGTTACCAAATCGGGCTCATGTCCTGGTACTGCCGCTATCTGGATAATATCACGGTCTTCTGTTATGACTGGAACACAACGCCTGCAAGCAATCTGTGCCTCGTCTATCCGGAGAATTATGAGCGGTTCGCTAACCGGCCGAACACGAAATGGTACGGCACGTTGGGCTGGCTGGCCACGCGTGAAGGGATTGACGATGCCCGTTACTTGCAGACCCTTTACCTCGAGGTCAAGGAGCGCACGGGTGACGAACAGATGGCGTGGGAGGCTGTTTTGCAGGTTCTGGCGCCCAAGCCGGGTGCCATGATGGACTTGAACAAGGGCACAAGCGCCTTGCTCCAGTCATTCGGCGGCTATGATGGGATGCGCGCGAAAGTCGCTGGACAAATCATGAAGAACGTGCCGGAAAAGTAAGCTTGCAGGCGTCCGCTAAACCGGGAGCGCATGGAAAATATCAAGGGACCCATCATGAACAACGCCCCTGTTGGCGCGGCCGTTTATCAGCCGCCCGTGTCCTCCTCGTTAAAACTCAACTTCAATTCAGGATGGCGGCTGGCCAAAGGCCGTTTTGCGCTGGAAGGAACGGACGACGGGGGCTGGGAACAGGTTTCAACCCCGCACACTTACCACGAACGGTTCGGCTACCAGGGGATCAGGAGCGGCCTCAAGGATCGTGGACCTCATACCTACCGCAAGCGCTTCACCGTGCCCAGGGACTATGAGGGTCGGCACTTGATCCTTGAGTTCGAGGGAATCCGCCAGCGTGGGCAGTTCTACTTGAACGGCCACTTGCTTGGCCGCGTCTCCCACGGGGTGACTCCGTTCGGGTTCGACATCACGCCGCAGGTCCGGCTTGGAATGGAAAACCTCCTGCACGTCGAAATCGACTGTGACGACAAGGAGTTCGAGACCGGTGCGGCCATGTGCTGGTATTTCCCGGAATTCAACTCCCTCTACGGCGGTATCATCCGCAACGTGTTCCTTCATGTGGTTCCGGAGGTTTATGCCACCCACCCGCTCTACACCTTCCTGGAAACCGAGGGCACCTATGTCCATGCGGAAAACATCTCAACCGAAAAGCGGACCGCCGATATAGGGATCGAGGTGCAGGTGCGCAATGACGGTGCTGCGGCGAGGACGACCCATTGCAAGGCCGTTTTGGTGGACCGCAATGGCCGCGAGGTCGCCGCTTTCGTGGCAGCGCCGCTCGAAGTGAACGCGCAGGAGACGGTCACGTTCAAACTCGGCGGGAGCGTGGCAGGCCTGCATTTCTGGCAGCCCGGCCACCCGTATCTCTACGATGTCTATACGATTGTCGGCACCGGGTCGGGCGCGCCACCCGACGTGCGCAAGCTCACGACCGGTTTCCGCAAGATCGAGGTGCGCGGGGCGGCATTCTACCTCAACAACCGCGCGCTCATGACCCACGGCTACACTCCGCGCAGCCAGAACGAATGGGCCGCCGTCGGCGCGGCCTACCCTGACTGGCTTCACGATTTCTCCAACGGCTTCATGGTCAAGGGCAATGCCCGCGTGGTCCGCTGGGAACATACCATGCCCTCCCCGCAGGATGTCGCCTCCTGCGACCGTGTCGGCCTGCCGCAGATCATGCCCGGCGCCGACCGCGAGAACGACTCGGTAGGGCGCGAGTGGGACATGCGCGTGGCGATCATGCGCGACACCATCCTCTATTGCCGCAACAACCCAAGCATCATCCTCTGGGAGGCCGCCAACAACGTCCTTACCCCGGAGCACACTCGGGAAATGATCGCCCTGCGCGACCGCTGGGACCCGCGAGGAACCCGGCGCCCGATGGGCGGCCGTTCCGAAGGCCCCGAATGGGTTTCATGGATGTATGGCGTGCGAAAGGAAAAAGTCCGCCTCTCGGTGGACACCGAGTATCTGCGCGATGAATCGCCGCGCCGCTGGTGGGATCAATGGTCGCCGCCTTACTTCAACAAAGGCGGCGAGTGGAAGCTCACCGACAATGCCGGTGGCTGGAACCGGAACCAGGATAACATCTGCGTGATGCAATCCATGGTGTATGAGCAATACTACATGGCCCGGCCAGGCACGGGCGAGGCAGTCTGCAACGGCGGTACCCAGATCTTCTTCGCCGACTCGGACAGCTTTACCCGCAGCGTGGACACGTTCCGCCGCAGCGGCCCCACCGACGCGATGCGCGTGCCGAAGGATGCCTTCTTCTGCAACCAGACGATGTGGAGCAACACCCGGGAGCTCTGGACGGAGGGCCGCCCCGCCATCTTCCTTCCCGGCCATTGGAACTATCCGGCGGGCACCGTCAAGCCCATGGTGGTGTTCGTCAGTCCCGGCGTTGAGCGGGTGAGCCTGCTGCTGAATGGCCGGGATCTTCCCGGCTGCAGGCGCGCCAACACATTCCTCTTCACGTTCCCTGAGGTCAAATGGGAGCCGGGCCGGATTGAAGCGGTGGGGTACGACGCCGCCGGCAGGGAAACGGCCCGCTCCGCGCATGAAACGGCCGGCGATCCGGCGGCGTTGCGCTTGAAGGTGATCGCACATCCTGACGGCCTGCGCGCCGACGGCTCCGACCTCGTTCTGATCGAAACCGAGGCGGTTGATATTCAAGGCCGCCGCTGTCCGCTCGCGCAGAATCTTGTCCGCTACCAGGTTGAGGGCCCCGCCGTTTGGCGCGGGGGCATCTGGGAGGAGGACGTCAAGAAATACGCCAACGCCCAGGAACTCCCCGTACTCAACGGCATCCACCGCGTTATCATCCGTTCTACCGAGACTCCGGGAACGATCAGGGTCACGGCTGAGTCGGACGAGCTCAAGGCCGCGACGGTGGACGTTCCGTCGCATGACGAAGGATTGCAGAACGGCCTCGCCCGTCGATTACCAGCGGTTCTTCCCGTCGTCATGGTCGGCGAACCCGTGTACGATCCCGATCTAGGCCCTGCGCCGAAACCTCCGATGGATGCCTTCGATGAGGAACTGCCCGGCGCTTCCGCGACGGGGGAAAGCCTTTTTGGGTTGAGCGTTGCTTTCCCGAACGGGGCCGTTCTGGCCAAAGGCGCGGCCGACGGCAAGCGTATCTACACGGATGAGGAATGGGTCTTCAAGGGACTGCCGGATTACCTGAAGGGCGCCGATTACCTCATGGTTGCCAACGGCGATGCCCGAACCTCGGCGGGCGAGGGTGTGGTCTTCAAGATCGGCAGGGTGGGGCGGGTCTACGTGGTTTACGACGACGCGAATGAACAGTTCCCGGTGGTCAGCAGCCCCACCGGGTTCAGAAAAAACGCCGACAAGATCATCATCAACGGACGTTCCCACTCGATCTATTGCAGCGACGACATGAACGGCGGGGAATTGACTTATCTGGGAACCAACAACTGGACCGGCACGCCCCCGGCGGAGGCAAACAACTACGTGGTGTTTATTCAGGCCACGTGATCAGCCGTCAGGGTTTCCCGGTAGGTTTTGTACCGGAGTCGGATTCCTTCTGGGTGAGGCTTTCCTCGCCGGTGTTGTGGTGGTCGAAGAGGACAGGAGGCTGAACGTCTGGCCGGTGATCAGGAATTTATTGAATTCCGACATCCTTAAACATGGGTGACGAAAATGGAAACGTTATCCTTTACCGTTATCCAAAAGTATCGTCGCGAAGAGTGAATGAGTGTAGTAGCCAATGTTTACAGGCATATGGCGGAAGTGGCGGAGAGGGTGGGATTTGAACCCACGGTACCTTGCGGTACACAGCATTTCCAGTGCTGCGCCTTAGACCACTCGGCCACCTCTCCATAAAATAAAAATGGTCAAAAACGTTCAAAAATCAAACATGTTGGAGGAAGTTCAGATTCGGGATATCCAACGGCTTGCAACAATACACGGTTTATAAAAATTCTTCCAGCACCGCTTTTAAGAAACCGCTCTCTTTGCCTTGCTACTACGTTTTCCGAATAACCTTCAGTATATCTCAACACCCACGGCACTCCCCGCGATGTGAAGTGAGACAATCCCTTGTTGTGCTGGGTCAACCTTTTGTGCGGATCTTCAGTCGATCCAACGTAAAGCTTTCCGAGCTTTTCACTCCATATTACATACGAATAAAACATTCCTTCACGCATGACTCGAGTGCCCTTCAGCATCTCTCCGCCACACGCCCGCCTCAGCGGGCTGGCGGATCCGCCTGTGGCGGACAGTGCTGCGCCTTAGACCACTCGGCCACCTCTCCAAAGTCGTTTGTATTAAAGCATTTGCGGCTATGTCTTTAATGGAGACTGACATCATCGCCCCGTATCCTAAATTCGAAATCGAGGGCTGCAATGCTTAAAACGGGTTACAACATAAGGAAGCGAGGGGCATCTTGGCAAGTGATTCTTTCGCGCAAGATCACTGGTGACAAAAGAATCATGATTTCGCGTAAGACCAAGGCCGCAACAAAGAACGGTATCTGGTTTGATTGAGGAGTTCCTGCAGAGTAAGCGCGGCGGTGGCACGGCCGAGATTACCATTGATGGGTATTTCTCGAAATTCAAGGTTTTCGCCCGCAAATTCGGAGACAAATTCATCCATGAACTTGAGCCGATTGACGTGGAGCAATGGTTCAATGAACGCCAAGTAACAGGGGAAAGCAGAAAGGGCTACCGTTGTCGGGTCTCAATCCTTTAACACAGTTCTCCTCATGGGTTATAACTTCGAAAGATGTGGGATTAAGGGGGCAACTGCGCCGTTTCGGCGTAATTGATCCTGCTGAAGATGAAGTCGGTATGGCAGTGGAAAACAGGGAATGTGACCTGCCCGAAAACTGGTGGAGCCGGTGTGGAGTAATGCGATTGCTAAACGAGTGGCAAAAGCGGGAACAGGAGCATGGACATCCGGATTTTGGTTCCGGCTAGGCCGGATCAGGCGTTATCAGAATCGGCTAACGTAAAGAAGAAGGCCGCGCCTTGATTGACCGTGGCTTCAGCCCAGATACGCCCCCTGTGCCGGCTGATGATGCGCTGGACGATCGCGAGGCCAATACCTGTCCCGGGAAAATCCTGTGAGGAATGCATTCGTTGAAACGGGGAGAAAAGCCGGCTGGAATATTCCATGTTAAAGCCGGCGCCATTGTCACGCACCACAAAGGCCGGGGGCTCTCCGGACTTTGTCCGGCTGAACTCAATGATCGCCTGTTCGCTGTGTCCGGTGTATTTCCAGGCGTTGTTAAGAAGGTTTTCCAAGGCGATACGCAGGAGGGCGTTATCGCCTTGGGTGCGGAGACCGGGAGCAATTCTCCAGTCGACCCGGCGCTGCGGATTCTGTGCTTGGATTGAATGGCTCAGCTCAACGGCCAGTGCAGTGAGATCGACGGGTTCATGACGCATTTCGGTCCGGGTCATGCGCGCAAGGCGCAGCAGGTCCTCGATCAAGGAGGACATCTTGGCGGCATTTTTCCGGATGAGTGCCAGATATTCCTTTTCCTCGGCATTCAGCTTTCCGGAGCAGTCCTCTTCAATAGTCTGGCTGAACCCTTCAATGGCACGAAGCGGCGCACGCAAATCGTGACTAACCGAATAACTGAAGGACTCCAGATCGCTGTTGGCGGATTCAAGTGCCTTGGTACGCTCGATCACACGTTTCTCCAACTTCGAATTCAGCTGGCGGAAGCGTTCTTCGCTGGCCCTTAACTCGCGGGTGCGCTCACTGATTTCCAGCTCTAGATTCTGATGCCAATGCTGGAGGCGGTTAAGCATGTTGTTGAAGACGTCGGACAGGAGAAGGAGTTCAGATTGATCGTTGATTACCGCACGGGCGGTGAGATCGCCTTGGTCGATGCGTTGTGCCACGGCAATAAGCTCATGGACAGGATTGGATAGTTGGCGGGCGATCAGGATGCAGATGCCAATACCGATAATCATGAGAATGGTCCAGAAAAAGACTTGATTTATAAGCGCCGCTGCAGCTGGCTTAAGTGCGAGGCGATGATCCATCCTTAGCGCCAGCCCCCAGGCGATGCTGCCGTTGATTCTGATCTGGCGATGGAAGGCAAGTACCTTTCGCCCGTTTTCGTCGGGGCCATCGTAGGCGCCTTCTGTTCCGGAGATAGCCAGGCCTAAGGTGGGGAAAATATTTTGCTGATCAATAATATATTTGGCTGAGTTTGAGTGGGGGTTGTATTGGCGGATGATATTGGTTGTGCTGCTGAAATTGCTGGCAAGCAGGAGTTCCCAGTCGCGCGAGTCAAGGGCCGCTCTCGTGCCGATGAGCGCCTGGAAAGCGTTGTCCAGGCTGGTTTGCCCAACCAGGAGGGCCTTCACCTTGTTCGGGCTGTCAGGTGAAATCACCTGGCGGATGAGGCGCAGGTGTTCGCCATTGCTGGATGACGCATGAACGTCGATGGTTTCTGAATAGCCGGGGATGACCAGGCGTGCCAGTTGGGCGGGGGTGAACATGGTGTCAGCGGCAGACCGGTTATTCATCACTTTCCCTGCTTCAGCGCGGACGGTGCCGCTTTCAGGGTCAATGAGGGCGATGGAATCAAAAGGGGAATGACTCAATAAAAAAGCCTCGAGTTCGCCCGTCAGTTCAAGGGCGCCCGCAGGGGGAGTGGCTTCCAAGGTGCGCCGTAGGAAGGGGGACCGGCTTAACCCTTCGAGGCTGCTACGGCAATCAGTGGACCAAATGCTGATCCGTTGGCTGAAAAGGGTTGAGACCAACTCCATATCGTTAAGAACACTGGCGCGCTGGCGGGCGAAACTCCCTTCAATGGCTGTGCCCGGAATACCCGCCAACTCAACCCCGATCATCGTCCCCATGAAAATAAGGATGAGGGTGCTGAAGCCCAAAATAATACGCGCCCGGAAGCTGGTAGGAATGAGCTTCATTTGGTCAAAGCCCGTTTATTGACGTTGAAGAGCTTGGCGGGGGCGTAGTCAAAGCGGTCGACCTGCCACTTGGATTCATTGCTGACGATTCCCGGTAAGGTTGTCAAATCAAGGCAGGCGCTGATGCGGTCCCAGTTGTTAGAGTCCGCGAGGAGGCCATTCTTTTTCAGGAATTCGAACTGTTGATGGAACTGGCCCTGTGGGTCGGCAAGGCCAAGCGGCAGCATGGGGAAAGATGGGTTGGCGATGCCTTCCAGGCGAAGGAGGTTGATCCATTTGTCAGTGGCCTCGGTGGTAGCAGTTCCTGTGAACGCCAGTTCTCCCGCGTGCATCCATTGGAGCCCTGTGCGGAGGTTCTGATCGTCAAGACTTCCCCAGCGTATGGCGCGCAGAACGGCCGCGAGAAGCTTTTGCTGGAGTGCAGGCTGACGGGTACAGAAATCCAGGTCGAGCACGATATAGGTGTAAGTCTCGGAGCGGAAAACCGTGCGGGTGCCCGGGAGGTGGGCAAAGATGCCGGAGGCGGTTGGTTCCCAGGCGATCACCGCATCCACATGATGGTTGCGCAAGGCGGATTCCATGTCTTTTTGTTGAAGCGGGACTGAAATAATGTCGGTAAATGCCAGATGGCCAATGGTGAGGGCGCGGTCGAGCGTAAAATGGGCGCTGGTGCCTGGCGGGTACCCGATCCGGAGCCCCTTCAATTGGTCAGGCGTGAGCGTATGCGCGGAGATGATGGTGTCATACCCGTGACTGCTGATGGCGAAAAGCCCGGTGCGATAGTGTGCCATGGCAAGGAAGGACGGTAGGTCGCCGAGGAGCATAAGCTCGAGCCGGCCGTCACAGTAAGGGAGCATATCCCGGCCATTGAGATAGCGGTGTTCGCGGAGCGTCCAGCCCCCGGTCGCGAGTTGTTGCTGTAAGATACGGTCATGGAACAGGCATTCGCTGATAAATGAAGGACTCAGATCGCTGGGCTGGGTGCCAATGTCAATGATGCGGGACGTGTCGCCTTGGCCGTAATCATAACGGTCATAGGCAGGGACGGCTACTGGGGGAGGCTGCAACGTCGATCGCTGAGACCCCCACCAGAGGGCTAGACCGCCCACGATAAGGAATAATAAAAACAGACTCATGGTGCGTTTCATTTGTAATAACTATCGCAAACAAAACACGGTAAGTAAAGGGGTGCTCGATGCCCGGGGCTGATACACAATGGATATTATGTTTCTCAATCAAGGGTGTCCCGAGTATAATGTTTATGGGGAAGAAGGGAGTGAGGTAGGCCATAGGGACGATTAAAGTTAAGTAAGGGGTGCGCGTTATCTGAATCTGAAAACAGTACGTATTACAGAAGGTGAGGTGACGTCATGAACGCATTAGTAAAAGTTTATGCTACCTTTCTTTGTGGCGTTTTATGGCTCCCGGTAATGGTTTATTCGGAGCCTAATCAGGTAACTTTGCGTCTGCAAAGTCAGGGAAGTCCGGCCATTCAGGTCGGACAGGTGTTCATTGGCAAAGTCATTGACGTGGCCAGTGGGGAAACGCTTACGTTGCTCACCCCTGAGACCCGTCAAATTGAGGTGTGGCTGGCGGAAATTGAAGCCCCCGAAAAAGGGCAAATCTACTGGGATGCCTCCCGGCAGATTCTGGCGGGGAAAGTACTGGGTAATGAGGTGACCATCCAGGTGGTCAGTATCAAAGACATGGAAGATGGGTATGACTACGTGATTGCCGAGGTTTATGTAGGGAGCAGATGGGTCAACCGGGAAATGGTGGCGGAAGGGTGGGCTTGGCATTACCCTCAATATTTCCAGTCTCAAGCATTGGCCTTAGCCGAGCAGCAGGCCAGGGAGAAAAAGCTGGGTGTCTGGGCGGTAGTGACTTCAGAGCGGCCTTGGGAATATCAAAATCCTACCCCCGCGCTGCCCGAAGAAAACAAGATCCAGCCCCTCTTGAAAATGACGTGGTAGGGGTGAGGGGTGATGCGGGGCGCCATTATCGGCATTATCCGCTTGTTACAGAACGCTGGGGAGCGTAAAGTCAAGGGGTGTTTGTTATCAATCTCAACAAGGAGACGTTATGAAGTCCAAGAGTGAAATCATTACTGAGTTGGCCGAAACGGTCGGAGTTGAAAAGAAACAGGTCGCGGAGCTGCTGGAGGCCCTGGTCAAAATGGCGTTCCGTGAAGCGTCGGATGGGTTCAACATTCCGGGGTTGGGGAAACTTGTCAAGGTGGAGCGTGCGGCCCGGACGGGGCGCAATCCTGCCACAGGGGCATCCATTGAGATTCCCGCCAAGACGGTTTTGAAATTCAAGATCGCCAAGGCCGCCAAGGATGCCATCCTGACGGTGTAAAGATTCCTGGGTGCCCGCTGTTCAAGTGACAGCGGGCATTTTTTTTGCCTGGAACTCTTCTTCTCTGCTTTCGCCCTCCTGACCTCTTGCCTCGGATAACCAGTCTCAGGACGGCGATGTCCGTTTTGCAAACACGTATGTCTCTTTCAGTCACTTGTGACAAGTGGAATACGGGATATATTAGAACGAATTGGAAAAGGGGAGAAAAGCGACTATGAATACAGTAACGTTTTTATCGAAATCAATCCTGGGGCTCCTGTTTGGCGTAATCCTGCTGGCAGGCGGGCTGACGGCACGAGCGACGACCTCTGTATGGCTCGATGCAACGACAGGAATATGGACCAACCCGGCGCGATGGGTGGGCGGGGTTGCGCCAGTGTCCACCAATGATATTTCCATCAATGTGGATGGAGACTATAGCTCCCAGTGGAAGAATGACATTCAAAGAATTGATGTGGGTGCCATTGACATCGGGACTACGACGGGCTCTGGCACACATACGCTGTTGCTTACCGGAAGTGCTATCCAGAGGGCGGGGATAAACGGCCCTATTACCGTTGGTCCTCACGGTGTGTTTGAGCAAATGATGGAATTGAGTTCTTTATCAACTGCGCTTACGGAGGCAGCCTCCGTCACCATTCGCTCGGGCGGAGTGTGGAAATCCACCAGTACGGATGACCGGCAGTGGAGTGCAGGAAAAGATCGCACCTTTGCTATTGATGCAGGAGGCCGGGTTGAGATCGGTGCGGCAAGTGGGTTTACATTCGGGACGATTGATTATTCTCCGTTCTTATTTACGAACAATGGGACGATTACGGGGCCCGGGAGGCTTAATGCCATTGCGGGGAGTGCAAAGGTGGCCATAACGGGATCCGGGACCATTGATGGACCTGGACTTCTCTACATCCGTTACAATTCGTCGGTTACGTTTGGAGGAACCCTGACCTGTAACCGGACTTTGATCCAAACTGATCCGCCCAATATGGGTAGCATCTATTTCATGGACGGGGCCAATGTAACCATGAACGGGGATATGGTCTGGACAAATGTGCAACGGGCATTCCATGTGCAGACGTCCGGAGCAAGCGCGGTCGTCGGTGGAGCGGGGGTGGTTGACATCACTTTTAATAATGTGGCGTCCTCATTTGGTGGCAAAGATAACTCTCAAACGGGGACGAATCTACTTGCCGGAACGGGACGTTTGTTTCTCCGGACGGCGGGAAATACAGTTGATCAGTATTTCAATCTGTTCATCCTGTCGCGGACAGGAGCTGTTTCCGGCGCTGGCGGGATGTACAGGATTAATTACGGCAGAAGCATGCTGATCAGTGGGGTGAATGGATGCTTCGCGATGGGGGCGGGGACAACTTTGCATGTGGCGCGCGATGTCACGTATACCAGTCATAGCTATTTGCGCATTCATAATGGGGGCACGCTTTCCATGAGTGGAGCGCGCATGGAGGGGTATGCGGCTGATTCCGATCCTTATGCTTTTCACTTCTCGGATGATCAGTCTGCGGCTACTTTTGATATTGTGGCCAACACAACGAATACGGTGACCGGGGCGGCGCTTGATCAGACTTTGAAAATGCGTCTTGGTACCAATGCCGTCGTCAATGTGGGCGCAAACTCCATGATGACGCTCTCCAACGCCGTTCTGCATGTGGCCATGACCAACAGTGCACAGTGGGGTTGGGCAGCCCAAGGTACCCTGGCCATTGGTACAAACGTCCAGATGGAGGCCTTAAGTACCGATCACGGGTATAATGTCAGTGTCGCCGATGAACCGTTCTCCATCAACCGGCTCGCGTTTGTGTCTGATAATAGCACCCTCACGCTGACCAATAGTGTGGGAGCAGGCAAAAAGGCGCTTTATGTGAAAAACCTGGACCTGAGCGCTTTGTCGCCCGGAGCCACGGTGAACCTTCAGGGCTTCAGCGGGGCTGAGCGTGTCTTTTATTCGAATCTGCTGAATCCCAATAACGCCACGTTTGTGACCCCTGCCGAATGGGTTCTGATACCTTCGGAAGCCACGATGATCATCATCATGTAATCCAGCCCGATGCGGTTGATGACTGGGGGTGACATGAAAAGCATGATAAAATTTTGGGTTCTCTCCGCCGTGATGGGGATAGCAATGAGTGCCGGGGCTGTGCTGCCCGTTAGTGACGACTTTCAGGGATATGGGGTGGGGCTTGATTTTACTACTGCGACGAATCACTGGAGCTCTGATTCAAACGTGGTGGTAACCAATGGGGTCAACCGTTTTGCGGATGCGGCCGCGACCAATTCGGTGTCTTTCAGTGGGCATGCGGGGCTGACAAATGGGGTGAACTCAAATGTCTTATCCGCAGTATGGACCGATTTCCATATCAAGCCGTTTAAAGGGGATGTCCAACTGGCGCCCCCCACGAATGCCGCCAGTCATATCCATTATTACAGTACCGCCGGCTATGTCGTGGTGGCCACTTCAAATGGCTGGGTAACCTGCAGTAATGATGTGTGGGGCATGCCTGTCCAGCCGATTACAAGTAATTGGGCCCATATTTCTATTTATCAGGACTATGCAAAGTCTAATTCAGCCCTGATGGTCAATGACCAGTTGGTAATCCAGGATCTTCCCTTTGTGGGGACGGCGGCCACCTATGGTAAATTCATCGCCCGCAATGCACAAAATAGCGCCTGGTTGGACGATGTATGGATTCAAACCTCCTGCAACCCGACCCTGACGGCCAACCGGAACGGGGATGCCGGAGGCTTGGCGGATGCCCGGGAATTGCAGCTTTACGGGTATGCCGCACGAACACAGTATGTTGGCGGAAGCAGCGGTTACCCGGTATATCCCACCTTGCAGGCCGCATTGAATGCCTATCGGCCGCGGGATGTTCTCTGTGTGAACGGGGGGACTTATAACGAAGCGCTGACCATCACCCAGAATGTGACTGTCGCCGGGACGGCCTTCACGGTTTCCGGAAGTATCACGGTGGCGGCGGGGGTGGCTCTTACATTGAACCAGAATGTGACCGTGTCAACTTTGAACGTGTCGGGAAGGGTGGTCCAGTCGTCTGGTATTCTGGCTTGCAGTTCGGTGACGGTGGGATCTGCAGGGCTCGTGACCGTGGCGGAGGGCGTGACGTTCAATCATTCGGGGGTTTTGTCTCTCACCCCTGGGGGCAGATTGGACTTTCAGGGAGCAACCTCCCGGTTCATCTCATCCCTGACTGGGGTGGATATGACCGGCCCGTTTGCGGTCACGAATAATCTCACTGATCATGCCGTGATGGGGATTCCCTTTGTTGATGATTTTCAGAAATATGCTTTAGGCTCAGTAATCAACGCCTTGGGATTCCGCGGATGGGGTGCCACGGCAGGCGTGGTGGTGACCAATGGCGGGGGGCTGGCCGGATATAGCCTGGGCCGAACGGTGAGTCAGGCGGTCTTTTTGCCGGATAGTGCCGTCATCTCAAACCGCATGGTCTCAGCCGCCGATCAGAAAGTGTGGTCAGACTTTTATCTGGCACCACATTTGGGAGGGGAGCCGATCAATGCGCCGACCGGTACCGCCCTGTTCGTCAGTTATGTGAATCGGAGCGGCTATCTGGTGGTAGCCACCGCCGGCGGTTGGGTGACCTGCATGCAAAATTACACCAATGGACCCGTTCCGGTAATACAGGAAAATCAGTTCATCCGCTTGACCGTGTGTCAGGATTTTTCACTACGTAAAATCTCGATATTCCTTAATGGCGTTTTGTTGCTGGTCGATCAGCCGTTTGCGGCAGGAGGAAGCACGTATTCGAGCTTTCAGGTGCATAACAGGGGGGTGGCTTATCTGGACGATGTCCGCATCACGGCAACGCTTCCCGACTGGATGACGGTTGACCTGAATAACAACGGCGTGCCTGATGCCCTTGAGGTACACCTCTACGGATCTTTGACCTATCTGATCGGCACGGTTTACGGGATCCGTTAGGAGGGTTCCAGATCAGGATAGCGGTGAACGTGAGTTTGCAAAGGAAAATATGATGAATTTCAGCGTGAAATGGGCCTCTGTTCTGGGACTGGTGTTTTTAGCATTTGCTGAGACTTTAGCAGCTGTCACCACTGTCGACTGGGTAACCTACCGGATCGGGGTGAATGTCACAGACACATCCCGGGTCGATGGGATCCAGCTATCCATTGCCCCCCTGAAATACAATAAAGATTGGGCGATCGCCTTTACCGGGGATGACGGTCATGTCGGGTTTTATTCCTATTTGCAGAGATATGCCAATAACCGGTTCACCTCCACCCGCAAGACCGCATTCCTCTACGGAAATGACAAGGGCTATTATTACCATGATGAATCGGATGCTCCCTACCGGCAGGGCATTTATGCGGGTGAGTACAAAGGGGCGACCGATGGGTGTGGAAACGTGGTTCCATTCAGGTTTGGTGTTGCCCCGATGAACGTCTGGGTGCCGGCCAGAGGAGGGGAGCTGAACCCTTATATCTCGGAGGGCGAACTCCAGACTTTTTCCGACTTCGGCGGAGGCGTGTACTGCCACGAATCCGGAACCTCTCAAGAGCCTTATACTTCCATTCGAGCGAATCTGGACTTCCTGAAACAGAAACTCAGCCTCTATCCGACGGTCGAAGTCCGTCCCAACGGCGATAATCGCTATATTGAGGCCGCCTATGCCTTGCCGGAAATCAGGTGCTGCGTCACGGATGGCGGCTATCAGACTTACCCGCAAGATGGCCTTGATCTCAGGCGGAATGACCTGAAGTTGGCTAAATTGGCGTTTCCCCGGACATTCGGCCTGGACAAGGCAAAGGCCAATACGCTGGCGATGAAACGAAGCGGGGCCTTGGTGCACTTCGGGACCCACGAGTTCTGTGCCGATTCCGTCCCCACTTTCTGTCAGGATTATCTGGAATGGTTGTTTCGAACTTATGGCGCCAAAGGGGATGACAGTGTCTGGCCGGCAACGATTGATGAGATCTGGCAATACAATTATCTCAAGCAAAACACCACGATCATCCGGTCCATTTCCAAAGTGAGCGATGGACCCGGGGCCAAGCCGGGAACCAAAGTGTTTTTTGACATCACCATCGCCGATGATCCGGCATTCAGATTCAAAGAGTTGTCCTTTCTCATCTCCGGGATTACCGTGACCGATGATATCCGGATCTATGGCAAAACGGTGACTCAGTCTATGGCCAATCACGGGACCGCTGTCCTGTTGAACCTGGGGTGGAATGACCAGGACATCAGGCTCGCGGAAAAGTATACCTCCATTGCTGAAGCCAAAGCCAGGGAACCGTATGCCTCTGATTATGCGGCGGACGCCCAGTTTTTTATTAACCGGTTGAAGCCTTCCTTGCGTCAACCCTACATGGATCGATTGCGGAGCCCCGGCGCCAAAAAAACTATTTCAGCAGAATCCATGGAAGAAAATTTGCGAACAAATTAGCGCGAAGCACAGGTGGCAGCCGACGTCCTCGGCGGCTGATTGACGGCCAGAGCGTAGAATCGTTCGCCGAGGACGTCGAACGCCACCTTGACGAAGTCAAAATGGGATCTTTTCACTGAAAACCTGCGGTCTGAATTTGGTCTTAGATCAGCGCACAGGCTTAATCACAATGTCCGGACCATCTGGCAAGGCTTCGTACTGGATCGAACCCTGCACGGCCGAGACGGTGGCCACCTGGTCGCCCTGGGTCACTGAACATTTCTTCCAGTCGGCGGGTACGGGGGTAATCAGGGTCAATGCTTCGTCATACAGGGGATCCTTCAGCCCGTGGAGGGCGAGGCGGAGTCCGCCGGGTTGTTGTTCCAAAACCTGCACCTTGGCCTGATCCCGTTCGGATTCATACTTATGCAACGATACCGGATCGGTTACCCATAACTTGTCACGATTAGCCACCATGGCATCGAGCAGTTGGGTAAAGTCGGGCAGTGAGACACTGAGCCAATCCCCGCCAACCCCGTGAAACGAGAGATGCTCCATCGAACCGTTTGTCAGGGCCCGGTCGAGGACCTGCACCAATGCGGTGCCGGTCTTCAGGTCTACTCCCCCGAAATGGCCGGCGGGCGGCGGACGTGTGATGAAATGATTCTGTTTCAGCATGGCCGCCTTCTCGGCAGCGGAGAGCGTCCAGGGACTTCCGCCCGGATAGGCAAAAACAATCAGCCGGGGGTTCTTCCGGTCGGGATAAATCCGGTGCAACACCTCCTGGCAGCCGGCGATTTCTGCTTCCGCGACCACACTATTGGTGGCGCCTGAATGGTGCAGGGTATGGTTGCCAAGCTCCATTCGCGTAAGGGGAACTTTCGTTTCCCAGGCATTTTTATCGTACCAGGGGGCGCCCGGAACGATAAAAAACGTACCCATCAGATCCCGCTTCTCCAATTCGGGAATAACATATTTCAGATGAGAGGGTTCACTATCGTCAAACATCAGCAGGAAAGCCGCCTGCCGGTCATATTTCCATTTGGCGATCCGGGTCTCTCCCGTCGTTTCGAGCGCCAGCACCGGCAAGGCGGCGACGACGCAGGGAATCACAGCCATCCGGACCATATGTTGATAATTCATCGATGTTTCCTGATCTTTGTTTACTCAGCCAACTCGGCTGAACCCCACGCTTTGGGTTGGTTGATAATAGTACTGTTTTTGGCTTCCGGCCAGAACGCTTCGCGGTCATAGCCTTTCCCCTTGATATTGAGATTGAGGTTCAGGCCGATATGCCCGCCCACCTTGGGCTCAAATTTCTGAAGGGCAGACGAAGGAATCATGAATTCCATTACGTACCCGCTGCCGTTGGCACGGGCCGCACTCTTGACTCCCTGTAGGTCATAGATGATGTTGGGAATTTCATTGTTCCGCTTCCATTGGCCGATGTAGGCCGTTGCTTTCGCCACTTGCGGCACCACCCAGAACTGGTGGTCCCCGGGTACGTAGGCTTCATGACTTTTAGCGTCAGTAGTGGCGACAAATAATTCAAGACATTCAGCGCCCCAGAAACTGCGCGGATCAAGGGTGTCCAGGATGGAGTCCTCCACTTTCACCGCCACATAGAGACCTTCCGGGGCCCATCCCATCCAGAATTGCGCGCCTGATTTACCCATGGTCGATCCAATCATCCAGTCCGGCAGACGATTTTTTTCGCTCCAGTCGGAGAGATCACCGTCAGGATTCATTTTTCCTTTGAAACGGTGGAGGGTGGTCATGCCCGCAATGAGCGGCTTGGTGATCTGGGCGTTTCCTGATGTGGCAAAGGTGGCTGAAGCGGTGTCGCCTTCCTTTACCCCTGCACTCCAGTCTATTTTGAATTCCAGATCCCGTTTCTTGCCAGGGAGCAGATCCGTGACCGCCAGGCTCGGGGGGGTCGCTTTCCAGGTCGAGGGCAGTTGCAATGTGACGTTGCCCGTGCGCGGTGACGCCGAAAGATTCGCAATGGTCATTTGGACGTTCTTCACGCAGGGTTTGTTCCCGAGCGGGCTGATGGACAGTGAGAGAGGATCCCGCACCTGAAGGGTGAAGGACATGGTTTTCAGGGGCTTGCCATTTTCGGCGATTCCGATCGTGATGGGTTTTACGCCCATTTCTGCTTTCAGTGGGATTGAGAACGGGAGCGTTACGAGGTTTGTTTCGCCAGGCTTAACCGTCATCGTTTTGATGCCCGCCTTATTCTCCCAGCCTCCAGGCAGAGACATCGACAGTTCGCAGGTCAGCGGGTGCTCCCGGTTATTGCGTACTTCCACGGTCGCTTCCACGGTGTCGCCGATGGCGCCAGCAAGAATATGACGCGAGGCGAGTTCATAGGCGGTCTGGGCGTACCAGCGACTGCCCTTGTCCACGCCGACCGCGTAGAGGGGCGTGTTGTTTAGCGTCTGTTTTCCCGGGGAGAGCGGATTTCCAAGATAGTCATACACCGTCTCGGCTTTGACATCCACCTTGAGGCCATCATCGGTGGCGATCATCCAAAGCGCGGCCACGAGTTTCCCGTACTGGGAGAACAGGTAGCCGCAGGAGCCCTCACCGGCATCCAGGGTGCCGATGTAGGTCGGGCTCGGGAGGATATGGGTCAGTCCCGCCAAACTGCAGAGGGCGAGCTTCGGTTCATTGCGCGGGCCGGGGCCCATCAGGCCGCATCCATCGAAGAACAAGGCGGGGTGGGCCGAGTCGGCATCCCCGAACCAGAAACATTTTTCGGTGCCTGAGGCCAGTGCCAGCATCCAGCTGCGGGGGAGGTAGGCGGCTTGCTGATAGGGGGTGACGACATGGCCCGCCAGGGTGTCCCACGCGAATTCCGTGAGCCAGTGCTGGCGGACTTTGCCATCCGCACACCCGGCTTTCTTGGCGTCCCGGAGGTTGTCATAAAAGGTGCGTGCCGTAACGGACCCCGAATCCCCGCCGCCGCCGGTGTTCATGTTTTCGCCGCTGGTTTCCGGAGGTTCGCTGCCGCAATAACTGTGGCTGTTAACCACTTTGATCTTGTCGAAACTACCGCTGCGGACACAGTCCTCGATTTTTTCCGGGTGACAGCCGGCCCGGCCTTCTTCCACCGCCACGATTTCGCCGGCGCTCAGGGCGTCCGCCGCATCGGCAAACCGTTGATGATAGAGCTTGTAGTTTTTCCAGCCGATCTGGTCCTCCAGTTTCTTCTGGTTATCCCTGAGGTTGTATTCATTGTCCAGTTCCCAGTATTTGAGGTTCGGGAACGCGTTCATTGCCAGGACTAGGCCACTTACCCAGTTCCGGTCAGGGGTATTAATCACCGTTTTACCATCCACCTCTTTGGGGACACGGATGGAGTCCTGTAAACAGGGCATCAGGATGATCCCAAGTTCCTGGGCATGCTTGCCCACCTTATTATAATAGGGCCAGCCTCCGAATTTGCCGTCATCGCCCCGGGCGCGCTCAAGCCAGCCATAGGCCCAGGCATAATCCCGGTACCAGTACAGGCCAGCCTTGATGAAGGGGGGAAGATACGAAATCAGGTCGCCGCTGAGTTTGCCGGAATGGATGTTCAGCCCATAAGGGGAGGCCTCTTTTTCCTGCGCGGTGAGGGTGCGGGGGGCGGGAATCTTGGCAAAGACGAGGGACTCCTTGATCTCTGTGCCGCCCTCCAGGTTGAGCGTGGCGTCAAGCTGGTAGCGTCCGAACTTTTCAACTGGCAGCCGCAAGGGCACATCACAGAAACTTTCGGCGGAAATGGATTTATCACCGGTCGATATCACCTTGCCGTTATTGTCGAGAATCTTGTAGGAAAGCTTGCCCGTGGCGATGCCGGACTTCCAGTTATTGACCACCACATGGACTTGCGGTTCTTCGCCGGCAAACACATTGGACAATTCCGTGGCATTGATATGGGCCTGTAACAACGGTACCGCGGGGCATTCCTTTAACGCGTCTTTTGGGTTTTTCGGCTGGGGTTCCGTGGTCCATGACTGCAGTTTGCCGGAGACGGGGTCCACCTCACTGAGATCTGTTTCCACCTTCAGTCCGCCCAGGGTGAAGTGGAAATCGGCCTTTTTGTTATCGTTGCCCCAGTTATGGGTGAAGACGCCGGTGATTTGAAGTGGCATAACCCAGTTGGTGGGGACATTAAACACCACATCCTGCCATTGGTCCGGCGATTTAGCAGGGAGTCCCCATTCGTACTTCTTGCCATCCGCTTCCCCTCGCCCCCATCCATCATTGAATTTCAGGGTCACGCCGTAGCCTTCATTCATCTTGTATCGCAGGAACACCTTGCTGCATTTGCCAGGGATGATGAGCGGTTGCTTGGGTTCAAGGGTGAAATGCTCGAAGCCCCGGCCGGAGAAAAGCACGACGGTTTCGGTTTCCTTACCCCCTGTGACTTTGCCTGAGGCGGCATTCCACATCGACGGGACCCATTGCCCGTCGGCAAAATTACCGATATCCTTGGTCACAACCTGCCCTTCGGCGTGGCTGGTCGAAATGCCTGTCAGGCACATAAGGAGAATCAAGCCGCAGCGTTTAATGTTATTCATCTTTTAACGTTAGCCGATTACCGGAGAAGGACAAGTCTCCTGTCGGGACATGCATGTTTGCAATCAGGACACGGATTATGATATCCTTAAAAATTAAGGCGATGGGTACAAAGGGGTCTCATGAAGACAGCAGATAATAATAACAAGGCTTTTTTCTTTCATCAGGCGTTGCCCCGGAGTTTGGTCCATGTCGGACGCTACAATGTGGAACTCCTGAATTGGGGCCGGATGGCTCCGCATTACTGGCATAATCAGGATCATGCCCATTCTTTTTTTGAACTTTGTTTTGTTTCCCAGGGGTCGGGAAAATATACCATCAAGGGGCAGCGGCAGAGTGTGGTCCGGGGTGACCTGCTGATTGCCCATCCGGGAGAGGAGCATGGCCTTCATGCGGATTCGAAAGCGCCTCTGGGTATTTACTGCGCCTCTTTCGGTATCTACTCCGGTGCCAGTGCAGGGGGTGGCGCGCAGGTGGAATTGTCGGATATGGTGCGGACGTTCATTGAGACGAAGAAGCGGCTGGTGTCGGCTCCTAAATTTGAGGGAATCTGCCGGATGATTTCAGAGGAGATCGTGGAGCAGGGCCCGGGGTTCGAGTTTTCCCTGCCCGGTCTGTTTACGAAGTTTTTCTTTGCCGTGGTGAATGCGTTTTGTGGCGGTAAGCATACCCCGCTTGAAACGCCTGCGCATCGCGACCATCCGCAGGACTTACGCCTGCATCAAGCGGTGCTGCACATTGAAAATAATTTTCACGCTCCGCTCCAGGTCCGGGATGTCGCCGCCTGCATGTGCATCAGCCTGCGGCAGGCCAATCGCATGTTCCGCCAATCCTTCGGAATCCCGGTGATGCGGTACATTCAGGGGTACCGGCTGAAAATGGCCAAGCAAATGCTGGATAATACCAGCCGCCCGATCAAGGAGATCGCCGCGCTGTGCGGCTATCCCAATGAGCGCAATTTTATGACCATGTTCCGGCGGCAGGTGGGACAAACCGCTAAAACGTTCCGGTATGCCCGTGGCAATGGAATCGGGGTCCCCCGCCAGACGCCGGGACGTCTCAGACGCCCACAACAAACCCCTTGAGATAACCGGCTTCCGCGAACCCCGGTTTGCGGGGATGGTCGGCCGGCTGGTTGAGGTCTTCCAGGAATTGAACGGGACGCTTGGCGTCGCGGGCGGCGCCTTCGATCACCTTCCCGAAGAGATCCCGCTCCACCAGTCCACTGCATGAGAACGAGAACAGGATCCCGCCGGGATTCAGGAGCTGAAAGGCCAGCAGATTGATGTCCTTGTAGGCGCGCAAGCCCTGCGGCATTTTGGCTTTCCGGTTCACCAGTTTCGGAGGATCCAGGATGATGAGATCAAACCGGGCTTTTTCCTGCTTCAGTTCCCGGAACAATTCGAAGGCATCACCGATGCGGTAGGTCCGCTTGGCGGGATCACAGCCGGAGTTGAGCGCCAGCTGCCGGTCTGAAAGTTCCTGGGCCGAGACGGAGGAATCCAGGGAGAGCACGCTGGCCGCACCGGCCTGTAGGGCGCAGGCCCCAAAGGAGTCCGTATAGGCAAAGCCATTCAGCACCTTGGGGGCCCCGAGTTGGCCCACCCAGGTCCGGAGTGCCTGCCGGCTGGCGCGTTGATCGAGATAAAACCCGGTTTTGTGCCCATTCTCGACATCTGCAAGAAAACGCATCTGTTCTTCCTTGAAGGGGACGGGCCCGGTCAGGGGGGCGCCATACACCAGCGCTTTCCGGGGCTCAAGCCCTTCGTGGCGGCGGGCATCCACATCTGAACGCTCCCAGATCGTTTTGGGATGCAGGAGTTTTTTCAGGGTCTCAATGAGCATTTCCCTGCGGGCTTCCCAGGGGGCGGTCAACAGTTGGATCACCAGCACGTCGGCATACCGGTCCACGATCAATCCGGGCAGCCCGTCGCTCTCGGAGAACACGAGCCGGGCGGCCGTATCCAGGCCCCAGGGTAACCAGCGTTGACGGCGTTCCAGCGCGACCTCAAGGCGTTCCCGGATGCCTGCCGCGTCGAGGTGGTCGCCGGCGGTGGTTGAAAACACGCGGGCCCTGATTTCGGAGGCGGGATGCACCGTGGCGCGGGCAATGAACGCGCCATTGGCCGCCAGGATATCGGCTTCATCAAGCGTGTGGTCGCCTTCACTGCGGGCAATGGCTCCCGACATGATCCAGGGATGACCCCGGGTAATGGGGATATCGCGCCCGGGTTTCAAATGGAGTGTTAATGTCATAAACAGAGGATCCTTAAATGGAGTCGAAAACGGTAACCCCGTCTACGACCGTCAGGGCGTGGACCGCATATTTCTTCGCCAGGGAGGGGACGCTGCGGGGATAGGCCGTATCCACCGCCTTGTGGAGGGCCTTGAGGCTGCCTGCGGCCACGATGGCCCCGGCCGCCCCCTTGTCGCCACCGCCCAGCATGCGTTCCCCGTAGACCCCGGGAACCGTTCGGGCGATATCGCACATGGTTTCCAGTTCCGGGCCGGAAATTTTATACTGATCGCGCAACCCGAGACCGTCCTCTCTGAAAATGGCGCCTACCGTGGTGATGTCTCCCGACCGCCAGGCCTTGAGCATCTTGTAAAACCGCTGTTGGGCCTGGTAGATATAGGTGAGGCGGGCACAGTGCGCCGGGTGGCTCTTGCCAAAGGCCACCAGGATTTTCTGGTATAACGCCTCGTCGCGGACATCCGCCAGCATTTTAAAGCCGAACTTACGGCCCGCCAGGGCCGCGAATTCATCGCATTCCTTGCGCCGGAGTTTATAGGTTGATTTTTCAAGACCCGGACGGACGGTTGCGGTGTCCAGGCTGACAATCCGGAAATCGGGGGCGTTGGCGCCCAGGGGGATATAGCGGATGGCCCGGGTTTTGGGATCGTAGTGGGTTCCCATTCCCGCCTTCGCGAAATAAATCATAATTTGATCAAGTTGGCCGCAGGGGGAACCGATGTATTCGGTCTCCACCGCCTGGGCAAGGTCAATGATCTGCATTTTGTCCCGGCCCAACTTGAGCTTGTTGACTTCCAGCAGGGTGAGCAGCAGATTCAGGGTCAGGGAGGCGGAACGGGACATGCCGCCGCCGGGAATGTTCCCGATGAGCACGGCATCAAATCCGGTCTCAAGCTTGAAGCCTGCCTTGCGCAGGACATGGGCGCAGCCAAAGGGGAAGCGGGCCCAGGAGTCGGCGACCGAGGGATGGCGGGGCGGGGGAAGCTCAGCGGCGGTGAACTCAAGAATGCCATCGTTCGGGAAATTCTGGCTGTAGAGCCGGATCTGATCCGTGCCATTGGGCTTGTAGGCCATCCAGATGAAGCGATCGGTGCCCACCCCGAACAGTTCGGTGCCATTGTAATCGCCATGCTCCACGCCCAGGCAGAAGCGGGAGGAGGTGCGCCGGATTTTGCCGCCTTTGACATCGAGTCCCTGTTGTTGGGCGAGGCGAAGTAATTCTGCGCTGATGCGTAAGTCCGTTTTTTCCGGTTTCATATGGAGGAGATCCCTTCCCTGATGGCGTATTTAGTGAGTCCAGCAACTGTGTCAATGGAGAGTTTATGCATAAGATGATTACGATGCGTGGCAACGGTTTTTCCTGAAATCCCCAGTTTTTCCGCGATGGCCTGCGTTTCGTATCCATCGGCGATGAGGGCCAGGATCTGGTTTTCACGCTGGCTTAATGCGGTGAGTGGGACATCCCCGGCGGGGGAAATGGGCTGGGAGACGTCCTGGGAGGGCATCTTCAGGCCGGGTGCACTATAGGTTTCTCCTTGAGCCACGGCGTGAATCGCCCTGCTGAGCTCTGCCGCTTTACAGGTTTTCGGGATGAAGGCGGTGGCGCCTGCCTGCAACATCGCGGAGATGGCCCGATGGTGGGTGTGCATGGACAAGGCGATGATCCGGGTGGCGGGACGGTGTGCCAGAATTTGGCGGGTGGCTTCCGCCCCGCTCATGAGGGGCATCGTCATATCCATCACCACAATGTCGGGATTGAGCTCAAGGGTGGCCTTGACCGCCGCTTCGCCATCGGCGACATCGGCGATGACCACGAACGCGGGATTCTTTTCGAGCAAGGCCCGGAAACTTTCCCTAACAATTTTATGATCGTCCGCAAGAATGATTCGTATCGCCATGGTGCTAATCCTTCATATCCGCCCGCAGGCTTCCCGTCGTAAAAACCCGCATACTAGAATGAACGGGGGCCTGAGGGAAGGAGAAATCCTGACTTCCGACACCTGTTTCCCTCTGTAGATTAGGCTTGAAGCAGGAAAACATCGCCGTTAGCTTCATGTCATGTTTGGATTCGCTTCAATCGGAAAGGGTGCCATCGATCTCTACAGCCGGATTTGCCGGTTGCTATCGATCAGTTCCGCTGTGGTCAGCTTGGCTGTTCAGCCATCCTCCTGGACCAGACCGACGCGTATCGTGCTGTCCCGCCAGATCATCTTCACCGGCTATGATGCGATCGGCTTTATCGCGGTGGTGGCGATGCTCACGGGGATTTCGGTGGTGGTTCAGGCTCAGGTCTGGATGGGGCGACTGGGTCAGTCGGAACTCCTTGGACCCCTGCTGGTTACGGTGATTGTGCGCGAGGTCGGCCCCCTGCTGGTCAACTTCATTGTCATTGGGCGGAGTGCCACGGCGATGGCCGCCGAGCTGGCGGGAATGAAGGTGCGACGGGAAGTGGATGTCCTGGATGCTCAGGGGCTGGATCCCCTGGCCTTCCTGGTGATGCCGCGTGCCATATCCATGGCCCTTTGTGTGTTCGGGCTGGCGATGCTGTTTATCCTCTTTTCCTTCGTCAGCGGGTATCTCTCCGGGGCATTTCTTCAAACCGGCCCCACGGATCCCGCCATCTTTGCCCGGAGTGTGATGAGGGGGGTCGCCCCGGGAGATTTCTATAACGTTTTGGCCAAGACCTTACTGCCGGGGTTGGTGACCGGGGTGATTGCCGCTACGGAGGGTCTTTCGGTCGAAGGGGTGGCCACGGATATTCCCCAGGCGGTGACGCGCACGGTGACGCGGTCGACCATGGCCGTTTTAATTATCTCAGTGGTGATCTCGATTCTAACGTATTTGTGAGCCAATCATGCAGGAACTGACAGCCATTCTAGAGTTCAGGGAGGTGACGATTCGCTCCGGGGCCTTACAGGCGACCGGGATCAGCAAGGTGACGTTTTCACTGGGCCGCGGTGAGATGGCCGTGATCATGGTGGAAGAGGGGCGCGAATCCCTCCCCTTGGCGCCGCTGGCTCAGGGCTTGCTGACGCCCGACGCCGGAACCGTATATTTTAACGGGGAGGATTGGGAAGCGGCGGGCCCCGGCACACAGTCCCTGATGCGCGGGCGGATCCGCCGGGTATTTGAACATTACGGGTGGGTAGCGAATTTGGATATGATGGAGAATCTAACTCTGGCGGAATGTCATCATACCCAGCGCCCGATCGCGGAGATCAAGCAGGAGGTGTGCGGGCTGGCGCGACGGTTCGGGCTGGATGGGGTGCCTGAGGCGAGGCCCACCCGTATCCATCCCATGATCCTGCGTAAATTGGAATGGGTGCGTGCGTTTGTGGGAACCCCCGACCTGATTATCCTGGAGCGCCCGCTGGCAGGGGCCCCGAAAGCGGATGCCCCCCTGCTGCTTGCGGCCGTGGGCGAAGCCGCCAAACGGGGCGTGGCCGTGTTATGGATTTGCGATGAACTTCGTGTGATGGAATGCCCGGAACTCGCGGGTGCCCGGCATTTCCGCATGGAGGGAGATAAAATGATGGCTGTAAAATTCAAGAAGGGGGCTGACACATGAGTCAAGCGTTCAGATTCCGTTATGCGAATGAGATTGCCGGCGGCTTTGTTTTGCTCGGGTTATTTCTGCTGGTTGTGGGCATCTATACCGCCGGCCACGCCCAGGGCTGGTTTCAGAAAAAATTGATCCTGAAAGTCAGATTTGATGCCGACAAGGGAACCTATGGGCTTCAGGAGGGGGCGGAAGTCCGGATTTTGAGCACGTTGGCCGGCCGGGTGGGTGAAATCCTGCCCTCCGGGAATGGCGGTATGGAAACCGCCCTGATCCTGCAGGGCAAGTTCAGCAAGTTTGTCCGCGTGAACTCCATCGCTAAAGTACGCAAAAAATTCGAGGTGGCAGGCGATGCGTTTGTGGATATTACCCTCGGTAGCAGGGCGCAACCCTTCGTGACGTCAGGAGATTATATCCAATGCGAACAGGATGTGGAATTGATCGAGGCGGCGAAAAAAATGGTCGATGATTTCCGCCGCGCGGCGGTGCCCATGCTGGATGAGTTCAGCATGATTCTGTCCAATGTCAGCTCGGTGACGCATCAAATTGAGCAGAGGGAGGGAACGGCGGGTAAACTGATTGGTGATCCGGAGTGGGCCAAACAGGTGGACGGCATCGTCCGGGATATCCGCCAGACGGCGGCTCAACTCCCGCTCATGGCTGCCAAAATGGACGGCGTGATGACCAATGTTCAGGCGGTGGCGGTATCGCTTAAGGAGTCGGCCAGTGAATTCCCCCGGATCTCTGGAAATGCCGCCGGGGTCGTTCAGGATGTCCATGGCGTGACGGGCGGTCTGACCGGCCAGGTGGCGAATGTCCAGGCCGTCCTCCTGCAGGCCGAATCGATGCTGCGCGAAACACAGGTGCTGGTGGAAGGGGTTCAGAAACACTGGTTGGTGCGCAGTTATATCAAGGAGACCGGAGCGACTCCGATGCAGGCCCCGTTCCCCGTGGCAGGCGGAGAAGGGAGGGCCCCGTGATGCGGCCCTTATGGATCCCCGGGTTGGGCCTTTCCCTGGCGGTCTGTGCCGCTGCAGCCTTAATGACTTGCGGTTGCACGACACCACCCCCCCACCGCTATGATCCGGAAATCAAAACCCAGGCCGAGGCGGCGCAGGCCGCCTTTCAGCGGGGCGAGGTGGCGCGGGCGGATGCCTTGTATGTCAAGGCCCTGGCGCGGGCGAGGCGGGTGGATGACCGCGAGGAAATCGCCCGGAATGCCTATAATCTGGCGCTGTGCAGGATGATTGAGGGGCAGCTGGGAGAGGCGCGTAATCTGCTGACTCAGGCCCGTCTGTTGGCCAACGAGCGCGGCCTGATGGCGGTTCGTATCCTGTTGGCGGAATCTGAAGCGGCACGCCTCGCCGGGGCGGGCCCGGAGAGTGAACAGTTGGCCCGGCAGGCGTTGGCGGCCGGCGCTGACCGGGAGGGGCAGGTCCAGTCCTGGCTTTTGCAGGGCGAGGCTTGGTTCCTGACTGGACAATTCCAGACGGCCAGGGAGTGTTATCAGTCGGCCCTGAAACAGGTCAGCCGGGATACGGCGGCGACGCTCCGGGCCCGTCTGGATCATCTGGGGGCGAGGCTCGTGCAGGCCCGGCTGATGCCTGGCTCGGAGGCCGGCTTGCAACTTAGTCGCGCGAGCTGGCTGAAGCAGGCGGGACAGTATCCCGAGATGGTCGAGGCCCTTCAGGCGGCTGCCCTGGCGTGGGAACTCGAGTCAAAATGGGGGGAGGCATTCGATTGCCGGATCCGCGCGGCCCAAAGTTTGCAGGCGTCAGGGGATCGTAAACAGGCGGGCATAGAGGCGGGAAAAGCGGTTGAATTGGCCGGTCAGTCCGGGAATTTAAAGAACAGAACATTGGCGGAAACCTTTCTAAATGGACTCAAATGAACACACTTCACACAGTTGAGCAGCGTCTGAAACGTCTGGAACGGGAATTGCGGATATTCCGATGGGCGGTTTCACTGATGGTGGTGGCTATCGTGTCGCTGGTGGTCATGGGGCTTGATGCCACGGATGATGACAAGTCGATCGGGCGGTTCCGCCAGATCGATACCGGGCATCTGGTGCTCCGGGACACGGATGGGCAGATGCGTGGCTGGTTGGGCATTGCCGAGGGCGGACCGCGTTTGATTTTCTTCGATCAGTCCGGTCAGCAGCGGATGGGGATCGGGATGACGCGCCAGGGCGAACCGGCGGTCGGGATTTTCGACATGGGCCAGAATGAGCGGGTGGTGCTTGGCATCGTGGAAGGGTTCCCGGGCCTGGTGATGCGCGATCCGCAGGGAAAAAAGCGGACCGCCCTCTTTGCGCGTGAGGATTGGAGCAGCCTCTTTTTTTATGATAAACGGGAAGTCAAACGCGGCGGGATCGGGCTATATGGCGAGGCGTCGGCCATTAATCTGAGTGATGACCGGGGCCGGGACCGGGTTGGCTTGACAACGGACCGGAAAGGTTCCAGCTTGAGCTTTTTTGACCGGGGTGGCCAGAAACGCAATGCCCTGGGAATCCTGGCGGAAGATGAACCCGCCTTCGGATTCTTCACTCATGAGGGGCTCGCCCAGATGGCGCTGTCCACATTGAAAGACAAACCGGAATTTAATCTGTATGGAACGAATGGCCTGGAAGTGGCGGTGTCGGTGCTGACCTCCAATGGGCCGCAGGTGAATGTGTTTGGTGATATGCATAAATTGATGTGGAAAGCACCATGAGGTGGATTGGGGTCATGCGATGAAAACGAATGTATCGTTAAAAGGGCGGAGTTTGCTGCGGCTGGATGATTTGTCTGACGAGGAGATGATCTATCTTCTCGATTTGGCGGAGGAGTTCAAACAGAAGAAAAAAATGGGGATTCGCGGCGACAGCCTGCGTCGCAAGAATATCGCCCTGATCTTTGAAAAGCATTCCACCCGTACCCGCTGTGCGTTCACGGTGGCCGCCCGGGATGAGGGGGGCCAGTCGGAATACCTGGGTACCCAGGATATTCACTTCGGCAAGAAGGAATCCATTGTCGATACGGCGCGGGTGCTCGGTCGCATGTTTGATGGGATCGCCTTCCGGGGCTTCAAGCAGAACACGGTGGAGCAATTGGCGAAACATTCCGGTATTCCGGTCTGGAATGGGCTGACGGATGAATGGCATCCCACCCAGATCCTCGCCGATCTGCTGACGATCCGGGAATATTTTGGCCGGCTCAAAGGCTTGAAAGTGGTCTATGTGGGTGACGGGCGTAACAATGTGGCGAATACCTTGATGATCGGGTGCGCCAAGGCGGGAATGCATTTTGTCGACTGCGCCCCCGCCGAGTTGGCTCCCCCAGCGGATTTATGCCGGGAGGTGGGTCTGATGGCCGCTTCCCGTGGAGGCAGTGTGACGGTTTCAACCCGTCCGCTCGAAGCCGTACGGGGTGCCAATGTCGTCTATTCCGATGTGTGGGTGTCCATGGGCGAGGAAGATAAATTCGAGGAACGCCTGAAGCTGCTCAGGCCTTATCAGATCACGATGGAGCTGATGCGCCAAACGGGGAATCTGGAGGCCGGTCAGGCAATCTTCCTGCACTGTCTGCCGGCTTTCCACAATTATGAGACGGAATTGACCAAAGACATCGGCCCCATGGAAGTGACGGATGAGGTCTTTGAAGCGCCCTTCTCAAAAGTTTTTGATGAAGCGGAGAACCGGGTCCACACAATCAAGGCGGTCATGGTCGCATCATTAGGATGAAGGGATGAGTATGTCTGAACCTGTACAATTGAGCGATATGAGTTGGGCCGCCTTTCACGGCATGAGTCTGGATGAAAAAGGACGCTATCTGGCGGGGCAGGGGCGGGAGTACCATGTCCTGGTGGCGCAACAGTTCAATCGCAAGCGGCTGGAAGAGCTGGGCGCCCTGGCCACCGCCATCCGGCGCATCTCCAAACAGGAGGAGGGGATGACGTTCCTGCGGCAGCAGTTGCAGAACCAGCGGGCCATGTTGTATTTCAGCCAGCCCAGCAGTCGTACCTTTCTCTCCTTTTGTGCGGCCTGCAAGATTCTCGGAATGAATATCGGCGAAGTGCGCGATACCGCCACCTCGAGTGAATTCAAGGGGGAAACCCAGGAAGACTCGGTGCGGACCTTCAGTTCGTATTTTGACCTCATCATCATGCGGTCCCAGACGGGCGGACTCGCCGAGCGGATGGCCTGGTTGTTATCCAATACGGAACGCCCGGTTCCGATCATCAACGCCGGGTCGGGTAAAGATCAGCATCCCACCCAGGCCTTGCTGGATATCTACACCTTGCAGCGCAGTTTTGAGAACCGGGGCAGCATCGACGGCAAGACCGTGGTGTTTGTAGGCGACCTCGCGCGCGGACGAACCGTACGCTCCCTGGCCTGGCTGCTCACCAATTACCAGAACGTGAAACTGCTGTTTGTCGCGCCTCAGGAACTGCAGATCGGTGAGGATGTGCTCAGTCAGTTATCCCGGGCGGGCGTCAGCTTTGAACTGATGAATGACTTTGAAAAGGCCATTCCGATGGGGGATGCCATCTATATGACCCGCATCCAGGATGAATGGGATGCGGCCGGCGAAAGCCGGAATATTGATATCAGCCGGTATTCATTTACCCGTGCTCATTTGAGCCGGCTCAAGCCGGAGGCCGTCATCATGCATCCCTTTCCCCGACGCCAGGAAATTTCCGTGGATGTGGACGAAGATCCCCGGGCGGTGTATTGGCGCCAGATGCGTAATGGAATGTGGATCCGGAGCGCCTTGATCGCCGCCATTTTTGGCAAGGAAGCGACCATTAACCGGTACTATGCCCAGCAGTCGTCATAGGCTTTCCCCTTTCATCATGAGCGCAGTGCATAAACTTTTAATGGGAAGCCTTCTCGGCTTCGGGTTGGTCGCGGGGGTGTCCGCAAGTCCGGTGTACGACTATGGTTGCCTGGCCTCCTCGGGGCCGGATCTCATGGGGCGTGACACGACGCGGGCCCTGGGGCCAATATTCCAGAATTCCACCCGCAGCGGCGTCAACACGTTCACTGCGGTCCGCCCATTTTTTGTCCATGAATTCGAGCCCCGTACCGGCAAGGAAAATCTGGATGTGCTCTGGCCGGCCGCGCATTTCCTCTGGTGGTACAACGAAGTCGATTGGCGGTTTCTTCTGGCCATTTATGAGAATCGGGATGTCACGGATCCCGCTGCCGCCTATCGGTTCTGGCTGTTGCCCGTTCTGGCGATAGGCCGGAACAAGAACGGGGAGGATTATGGCGCCGTGTTCCCGCTGGGCGGGCGCATTGACAACTGGTTCGGTCGGGACCGGGTGGAGTTTGCCTTGTTTCCGCTTTACTGGCACAGCGAGTTGAAAGATCTCAGGACCGATCACTACCTGTGGCCTCTGATCGCCCGTACGACCGGGGATGACATTTACCGCTTCAGGGTGTTTCCATTCTATGCGCGCTCCGAAAAGAAAGGGGTCGGCGAACATCGTTCGATTCTCTGGCCCTTCTGGACAACGGTTCGATATGACCAGCCCGGCGCGCGCGGGAGTGGCTATATGCTGTTTCCTATCTATGGGCATGCGAAGACTGAAGGCAGTGAAACCTGGATGTTCCTGCCCCCTTTCTTCCGCCATTCCACGGGTAAGGCTGGCACGGAAAATATTTTCCTGTGGCCCATCATCCAGACGCAATCGTCCAAGGATCAGGATAAGTTTTATATCTGGCCGCTCTATGGACGCCGCACCACGGCTGAAGAGGACCGGCGTTTCTGGCTATGGCCCCTGATCTGGAATCGGACGGAGCAGCAGAAAGACCGGACCAATCGCCGCCTGAGAGTTTTCCCGGTCTATCAGTCCGAGAGCACCTCGATGAAAACAGCAGGGGATCCCGTCATAGATCGATATGTAAGTGTTTGGCCATTAGCATCTTACGAGCGTAATGGCGGGGATTACAAGCAATTCCGTTTTCCGGATTTGTGGCCCTTCCGTGATTCGGTCGCCTTTGAGCGCAACCTGACGCCCTGGTGGACGCTTTACAAATACGAACGGACCCCGCTGGGACGTGAGAACGATATCTTATGGGGGTTGATCCACTGGGGCATCAAAACCAATGGCACCTCCCAGGGTTCGGTTTTCCCACTGGCCTCATGGGGGCGGGGAGATCGGGACGGCACGCAGAAGAACTGGGATTTTCTAAAAGGGATGATAGGATACCGCCATGATGACGCAGGAACCAGCTGGCGACTGTTGTATTTTATTCACTGGAGGAACAAGCCATAATCACGCGTGAACCAAGATTTTTCCCGCCGGCTACGGATTGGCGCAGTCAATTGGGTCGGGAAGTAGTGAGCGCCTGCCGGAACGCCGGCCGGGCCATGCTCCTTCTGGCGGAAGCGATCCTGTGCATACGTTATGTGATGACCCGCCGCTCGCGCCGGGAAGCCATCCATCAGATGTTTGTGGGGGGCATCAAAAGCCTGACCGTCATTACGGTGGTCGCCTCCTTTACGGGAATGATTCTGGCACTTCAAACCGGCATCGAAATGCGGCGGTTCGGCCAGGAGGTCTACATTGGCGCTGCCGTGATGGTTTCGATGTTACGGGAAATGGGGCCGTTTATGACGGGGCTCATCCTGGCGGCCAGTGTGGGGTCATCTATTGCGGCCCAAATGGGGACCATGGTGGTGTCCGAGGAGATCGCGGCCCTGGAATTGATGTCGATCAATCCGGTCCGGTACCTGGTGATGCCGCGCTTAGTGGCGATGATGATCATGACGCCCCTGTTGTCGTTTTACAGTTGCATCATGGGCGTGGTGGGGGGCGGCATCGTGGGGATGACCCAGTTGAATGTGCCCTGGGCGGCTTACATCGACAATGCGATCCGGTTTGCCGACAACAAGGACCTTTTTGTGGGAATGCTCAAGGCATTTCTCTTTGGTGTGATTATTGTGATTACCGCCTGCCATCAGGGGTTTGCGACCACCCAGGGGGCTGTCGGGGTCGGTAATGCCACCCGCCGCACGGTGATCATTTCGTTCCTGTCGATTCTGGTGGTGGGCTATATGATTACAAGGTTCTTCTACGTATGATCCAACTTGAAAATGTCACCAAGATCCTGGGCACGCGCAACGTGCTTGACGGGGTGAATCTGGAGGTCCGCAAGGGGGAAACCCTGGTCATTGTGGGGCCTTCCGGCACCGGCAAGAGCGTGACGCTCAAGCACATGGTCCGCCTGATGACGCCCGACGAAGGACGTGTCGTGGTGGACGGGCAGGTGGTCAGCGAGGCCAGCGGGAAACAGCTGGAATCGATCCGTGATAAATTCGGTGTTCTCTTTCAGGGCGGTGCGTTGCTGGAATGGTTGAATGTGGCGGAGAATGTGGCGCTGCCCCTGCGCGAGAAAACGACGCTGTCCAATGATGAGATCATGGCCAAGGTAATGGAGAAACTGGCGATGGTCGGCCTGGAAAAGGATATTGAGAAATTTCCCGCCGAAATTTCCGGGGGAATGCGTAAGCGGGTGGGGCTGGCCCGGGCCATTGTCACCAATCCCAAGATCATTCTCTATGATGAACCCACGTCCGGGCTGGATCCGGTCTCCTCGCGCATGATTGACCGTTTAATTGAACATTTGAGAAAAGAGCTTGGGGTGACGAGCGTCGTCGTGACCCATGACCTTCACAGTGCGCTCTCGATCGGGACCCGGATTGCCATGCTGACCCAGGGGAAAATCATTGAACTGGCGGAGCCGGCCGAATTTGTGAAATCAAACGTCGAGGAAGTACAGCTATTTTTGGAAGCACAGTTTATCACCGTTCGCGGTGAATGGGAGAAGAACGGACTATGAAACAGAGCAGCGTGGATCGGGAGATGTCGATCGAGTTGATTGTGGGAACCTTCATGTTCATGATTTTGCTGGCGCTCGCCTACTTCACCATTGTATTGGGGCGGGCCAGCCTGTTTGAGAAGAAGTTCCCCCTCGAAGTCGAGTTTGCGGACGTGATGGGCTTGCGCAAGGATGATACGGTGGTGCAGCGGGGGATGACGGTGGGAAAAATCAAAACCCTGCGCCTGATGGACGGCCGGGTGCGGGTGCAGGCCTTGCTGGACAGCCCGATTCGCCTGAAGACGGACTATAAGATTACCGTGGTGACCACCTCGATCCTCGGAGGGCGTTACGTGGAAGTGAAGGAAGGGTCGCCCAATGCCGCCCTCCTGCCTCCTGATGTGATGCCGCAGGGGGAGAAACCCTTTGATCTGATGGCCGAGGCTGCACAGGCGGTTCATGAAATCAGGGGCGCCATGAATGAAGGCGGGATTCTGACCAATCTTGAGCAAACCATTGCCTCCATCAAGGACGTGACGTCAAAAATCAATAAGGGCGAGGGGACCATCGGGAAACTGGTCAATGACGACGGCATCTACAATGAGTTCCAGGGCGCGGCCAAGGATATCCGCGCGGTGACGGCCCAGGTTCAGGGAATTGCAGAAAAAATCAACAAGGGTGAAGGCACGTTGGGCAAACTGATTTCGGATGATTCAGTCTATACAAATATTCAGGCGGTGGCGGTGAATCTCAAGGATATCAGCGACCGGCTCAATAAGGGTGAAGGGACTCTGGGCAAGCTGCTGTCGAGCGATGATCAACTCTACAAGGACATCTCGTCGACAGCGGATTCACTTAAGCTGATCACCGGGAAGATCCAACGGGGCGAAGGCCTGCTGGGTAAGCTGGTGAATGATGAGACCTTGTACAATGAAGTCAAGGCCGCCGTGGGTGAAGTCCGGCTCGCCGTGGATGATTTTCGGGAGACGTCGCCAGTGGTGTCGTTTACGACGCTGCTGATTGGGGCCTTCTAACGGTGTCCGGCCTGTCCTCAGGGGTGAGCCGCTGGCGGCAGCTGGTGGACCGGTTTCCTGCGGGCCCGTTGTGCGATCTGGTCTGGCCGAGGGCCTGTGAGCTCTGTGGCGCCCGCCCGGGCCAGGCGGGACATTACCTCTGCTGGGACTGCCTGGGTGCGCTGCCCCTGATTCAGCCGCCGTTCTGCAGCGTGTGCGGAGATCCCGTGGAGGGGGCCATTACCCGCGGATATGTCTGCTCCTTGTGTGTAGATCGTAAGCCCGCCTTCGATCAGGCGCGTTCGGCCGTTCGCTTTAAGGGAGGAATGAAAGACGTGCTGCACCGGTTTAAGTATTCCAATGCCACCCACATGACGTCCGATTTAACGGCCTTGTTGCACGCCTGCGTCACCACCCATTACGCGCATGAACCATTTGATGCCGTGGGGTTTGTGCCGCTCCATCCCGCTAAAGAGCGCTCGCGGACCTATAACCAGTCTAAATTACTGGCGGGGCAGCTGGCGGGCCGCATGAAACTCCCTCTCGCGGGCGGGTGCCTGCAACGCGTCCGGGAAACCGGGACACAGACCCGCCTGAATATGAAGGCCCGGGCAAAAAATGTGGCCCATGCGTTCCAGGCCGACGGTCCTGAATGGATTGAAGGCCGCCATTTCCTGTTAGTTGATGATGTCATGACGACGGGAGCCACCGTGTCGGAGATCAGCCGCGAACTCAAGGCGTCCGGAGCCGGTCGTGTCTGCGTGGTGACGGTCGCGCGAGGGTAGACATGAATCCGGAATCCGGTCATTCTGAATGGAGCCATGATCCCGACGTTCAGCTGATGCTGGAGACGGCGGCCGGGTCAGAAACCTCATTTTCGGAATTGATCCACCGCCACCAGAACGGGCTACTGAACTTTTTCGTCCGGATGGGCGTTTATAATGATGCCGAGGATCTGGTGCAGGAAACGTTTATCAGGGTCTATAAGGCGCGGGGCAGGTATCGTCCGGCGGCCAAGTTCACCACCTTCCTGTATGTACTGGCCCGCCATGTCTGGGCGGATCGGGGCCGGAAAGCCAAAATGCACACGCGGCTTGAGGCCAGTTTGAAAACGGACGCGGAGATAGGCGGGGGGGTATCGCTACCGGCCTCGCAGGCGGGAATGGATGCCCAGACGGCACTGAACCGGCTGTCTCCCAAGTTGAGGGAAGTCCTGGTGTTAAATATCTATCAGGGGTTGCGTTATCAGGAAATTGCCGAGGTGTTGGAGATCCCGCTCGGCACGGTGAAGTCACGGATTAATCTGGCCTTGCAGGAACTGAGGGGGATTTTTGATGAAAACTGAGCAAGACGTCATAGACCGGCTTAAGCGCCTCCCTTCGGCGGTGGTCTCGCATGACCTGGCTCCGGAGATCCTGGCCAAGGTGAGGGCCGAAGCGAACCAGAAGACGGGCTGGATCCCCAGTTGGCGTTGGGTGCTCCCTTTGGCGGCTTCTTTGGCTGTGCTGTTGGGCGGGTTGTGGCTGGCCGGAGCAAGGCCCATGGATCCCGGGCGGCAGGCCGTTGCCTGGTTGCGCCAGATTCAGGAACCCGATGGATCCTGGAGTGTCGCCAAATGGGGGGGAGATAAACAATTTGAAATCGCCCTTACCGGGCTTTCCCTGATGACCCTCATGGATGGCGCCCCCGGGGCAGACCCTGCGATCGACAAAGCGATTGCCTATCTGCTTCAACAGCAGCACCCTGATGGACGATTTGGTGAGCGGGTTTCCGGGATGCCTTACAACCAGGGAATTGCCACGTTAGCGCTGGCGAAAGCCTGTGAACGCCACCCCAGTGAGCCGCTCCGGTTGGCATTGGAGAAGGCGGTGGCGGTCATTTGTGCCGGTCAATATGCGGATGGCGGTTGGGGGTATTACCATGAGGCGCATCCGGCCTCCAACCTGTCGATCACCTTGTGGCAGATTGAGGCGTTACGACTGGCCGCAACGCAAGGCCTGCCGCAGGTACGGCCAAGGGTGGAGCGCGGCCTGCGTTGGATGGCAGGCGTGGCGGCGGATGATGGGTCTTTTGGCTACCAGAAGAGCGGGGATACCCCGGGTGGCGCCTCACAAACGCTGACGGCCATGGGGGCTATGAGCCTGTTGGATCCTGCCCACATCGGTCTGGTATCCCCTGGCCGGCGTCAGGCGATCAAGGCCCAGGTCCAACGACTGGCCTCTGCGCCCGGTCCCGACATGGATTATTATCGCCGGTATTTCCTGACGGCGGCCCTCAAGAAAATGGATGAGACATCCGCGCATCAGGGGTTGACGGCGATGCGTCAGGATCTGGTGGCCCGGCAAATCAAGCGCGGGGATGCCGCCGGAAGCTGGACGGCCGACCCCCGCTGGGGCTCCTCGGGCGGGCGCATCTACGCCACGGCCATGGCCTCACTGTCGTTGCGGTGATCGCGTTAGAAATACGAGACCGTTACTGAAATCGTCAGGGGCCCCGTGAGAGTGAAGACCGCGGCTTCAAATTTCGGTGGTCCCAGCAGGCCTTTGGCGTTATTGGAAACCCCCACCCCTTCTTTCGGGATGCCAATGAAATTAGTTTTCAGTTTCCCGTCTGAATCTTCATCATGCAAAATACAGACCGCATATTTCTTTTCAGGCAGGTTTTTAAACACGACCCTGATGGGTTGGTCTGTGGGGCGGGTGGCCAATATCAATGACTGACGGGCAACCGCACTGGCGGCCTCCATCGGAAACCCTTTTCCTGAGTCAAACAGCGCGATATGCAAGGCCCCGCGCGTGGATCTCAGGCCCTCAACCACGATCGTCAACTCTGCTGACTGGGCCCACTGCGTATAAATGAGGAAAATGAGGACCCCGGATAACAGCTGCTTCATGCCGAACATGGTGCGACAACAGGTTGCAGAGTTCAAGGACCATGATGAACTTAATGATCAATAATTCAGTATTCCTGAATCGTTGTCCGGATGGTAGGCTTCACGCATCCAAGGAAGGAGCTTTGTTATGCTTGTCAGGCGCTGTGTTTGGGTGATGGGAATTACGTTTATTGCCTCCGGGTTAGTGTCCTGCGTTCATCATGGGCCGCCGCCCCCGGCCGGAGTCCTTTCTCAAACCTCGACCATCACGGCCCTTTTGGAGGGCGGCTATGACGGGGTGACCTCCTGCGGCGAGCTTCGCCGGAAGGGCGATTTCGGGATTGGAACGTTCGATCACCTGGATGGCGAGATGATCCTGATTGATGGCGTGATCTATCAGGCGAAAGCCGATGGGACCGTGGCACGTGTTCCGGACTCATTGAAAGTCCCCTTTGCCGCGGTGACCGGGTTCAGGCCGGACCTGACCTGGACGGTCGGCGCTGCGTCCGATTATGAGGCGTTAAAAAAGAATATGGACGCAGTGCGTGCAGGGGACAATCTCTTCCTTGCCATCCGAGTAGATGGCCTATTTGATTACGTCAAGTTCAGGAGTGTCCCCCCGCAGGTGAAACCTTATCCGAAACTGGTTGACGTCGCGGCCCGGCAGCCTGTGTTTGAACGCCGACGCGTCAAGGGGTCCCTGGTTGGATTCTGGTGCCCGGAGTATGTCCGCACCCTCAACCTTCCCGGGTACCACTTGCATTTTATCTCAGAAGACCGGAAGAGTGCCGGTCATCTCCTGGATTGCACCTGGCAGGGGGGGGCGGTAAAGGCTGAAGTGATTTCTGAATTTCATCTTTTCCTGCCGGAAACCCCTGCCTTTCAAAAACTGCAGTTGAATGGCGATTCTTCCCGCGCCCTCAAGGCGGCGGAAAGCGGACGGTAGGCCCTTGTCTTACGGCGACCGATGTGGTCTACTTTCGATGCTTTTGGCGGAATGGTGCCAAAAGCAAGGCAAGGAATAATAGAATGATGTCCGATTTTCTGCATTACGCTGCGATCGTTTCAACCACGTTGGTTGCAGTCATGGTTGTGTATCAGTTTTTCCTGGCGCTGGGCGCCTTGTTTCATCACCGCCGGGCGGTCAGGGAGATGAGCCGCGAACGGCCTGACCTCACGCAATATCCGCCGCTTACGATTCTGGTGCCGGCCCACAACGAAGAGGTGGTGATCGAGCGCACGGTCAGAACCTTGCTGGCGTTGCGCTACCCCGAGACCAAGCTCACCTTGATGGTTATCAACGACGCGTCGACCGATGGCACCGCCGCTATTCTGGACCGCCTGCACGAGGAGAACCCGCGTGTGCTGGTCTACCATCGTCAAAAGCCGGAGGGGGGAAGGGGAAAGGCTGCGGCCTTGAATGCAGCCGCCTTGCGCGTGAAAGACGACTTTATTGCCATTTACGATGCCGACAACTGTCCTGAGCCCGAGGCGTTATTGCGGTTAATGGCGCGGTTCATCGCGGACCCTTCGTTGGCGGCGGCCGTGGGCAAGTTCCGCTGCGGCAACAAAAGCCAGAACTTTCTCACCCGTTGCGTCAATATTGAAGGGCTTTGCTTTCAGGGCGTCATACAGGCCGGACGGCATATGATGCTCAAAATCGCTTTTTTAACAGGCACCAATTACGTGATCAAGAGAAGTACGCTTCTTGAGGTCGGGGGGTGGGACGAGGAGGCGCTGGCGGAGGATAGCGAACTGTCGACGCGCTTATATATGGAGCGACAGCGGGTGGATTATGTCCCTTTCTCGCAAAGCTGGGAGCAGGAGCCGGAGACCCTGAAGGTGTGGATGACACAACGTACCCGCTGGGCTCGTGGAAATAACTACGCAATCATGAAAATCATGCGCACCTTCACTTTGTCGAAAGACAAGTGGCGCACCTTCGAGAATTTCTTCATGCTGTCGATGAGTTACTTGTTTCTCATTGCCCTCGTGGTTTCACAAACGGCGCTCATGTTGTCGTTGTTTGGGGTTAATCACCTCACCCATGATACGGGGTGGATTTTCTGCTTCTGGCAGTTTACCGCGCTCTTTTACTTTGCACAAATCTGGTACACACTCACCCTCGAGAAAGAGGCGCAGCCAGGAAACTTGCTGGTTGGGCTATTGATGTATTTCTTCTATGGGTATCTCTGGATGGCCGCCATTATTCGCGCCCTTTATCAGGATGTGGTAGTGAGGAAGGAACGGACCTGGGATAAGACGGTTCGTTTTGAGACGGAGCTTGAGGTTGGCAACGAAAGCTAGCCCTGAGGAGGGCTGGGGGCGGGATAACTGAACGACGTCAGCAATTTCTGGATTCCGTCCCGGGCTTCTTCCGACAGGTTGATGAGCTTAAATCCCGCGTGGTAGATCCCCTCGATGCCGCTGGGATGGCACCAGGCGTTTTCGACATGAAGATGAATGAAGGGGCGGCCTGTCAATTCCGGATCGACCCCGACCCTGATGTTGAGCCGATGTCCCTGCTCGAATTGGTGATGGCTGTGGATGCTGATGCCTTCCTCGTTGAGGTTGGTGACAAGTCCTACCGAGTCACCCGTCTGTTCCTCAAGCGCGGGCCAGTAGGCCAGTGTTTCGCGGCGTTCCAAGTGTCTAATCCTTTTCATGTAACCCTCCTCGGGTAAATGTGCAGACCATTCCTGTATGTAACCTACATAAGGATTGTAATTCCTTTCAGGTTAAGGACGCAAGGGGAATAGCGTCTGGTTTCCGGTAGCGGCTGGGACTCATCCCCATCTCGCGATGGAAAGCCCGGCTGAACGTATAGATGGAGTCGTAGCCGCACCGCTCGGCAATCTCCTTAAGCCGCAATTCGGTGGCCAGCATCATGGTCCGGGCCCGATGCAGGCGAAGCCTGCGGATGTAGGCACCCAGTCCGAGACCGGCGGCGGCCTGGAACCGGGCGCGGAGGTGACTTTCGGAAAGCCCGACCGCTCTGGCCACATCCGCGATCTGGATCGCTTCACCGACATGAAGATGGACCTGGCGCGCCACCTCTTGAATCAGGCCCCGGGTGTTTTTCGAGGGAGCCGGTTTTGCAGGGCTTCCGGGTGCTGATGTGCCATGGAATTCCCCCAAAATAAGGGCCGCGAGGAGTGTGATCTCCGGATTGGCCATCCGTTTCTCGCCAAGGTCCGTATAGGTCCCCGCCAACTGCTTGAGGCAGGTCACTTGCAGGGGCGTAAGCTCCAGGACCCGGCCCCGCAGGGCGCTTAACGCCTCCACCTCATCCAATTCAAAACTCAGGAACAGCCAGAGCAATGGCCCGCCTGTGAAACGGGCGTAATGGTGGAACTGGAGCGGGGTGACTAATAAGGCAGAGCCGGGAGTGAGGCGCGCCACATGATCATCCACAATCACGGAGCCATCCCCCTGGAGGCAGAGGATCAGCAGGAACCGGTGATGCGCCGAGCCTTGTCCCTGCGAAAAGGCCTTCTGCCGGGTGAACAGCAACAAGTTTTTCGGCAGGATCAAAGGGGTGTCTGGAAGCCCCTGAAAATAATCCCTGGGATGCTGGGTGATCCGCTTTGCCGCTTTGCAACAGGCGTTCCAATCATCGGTTTTGTTAAACATATCGTCATTATTGCTATTTTCAAGGGCAGTCTCAATCAATATATTAACTTAATCGATGATTTAAGCAGCACAAGCAAACAACGGTTTAACGAAAAGGATGCAGGCTATGAAGAAATTAGGAATCGGAGTGATCGGATGTGGCGGGCGGTTACGAGATGTTTTCGGGCACTTGACCCGGGCTACAGATCAGGTCGAAATCGTGGCGCTGTGTGATCCCAATCCCCACTCCATCGAGGCCACGAAGGCCGCTTATAATCCCACCGCCCGTGTGCATGAGGATTATCAGGCCCTGGTGCGTGACCCGGCGGTGGAATGGGTGATGATCGGTTCCTGGAATTGTTTTCATGCCCGTCACACGATCGCGGCCTTTGAAGCTGGAAAAAATGTCTTCTGCGAAAAACCGCTCGCGCTGTCGGTTGACGATTGCCTCGCGATCCGCGATGCCTGGCGGAAATCCGGCAAACTGTTTACCATCGGGTTTACCCTGCGCTATTCCCCTCACTACCGGCGGATCAAGGAAATCCTGTCCTCCGGTAAAATCGGGTCCATCCTTAGCATGGAATTCAATGAAACACTCGAATTCAACCACGGAGGCTACATCCATGCCGACTGGCGTCGTAAGACCGAATGGGCTGGCAGCCATCTGCTGGAAAAGTGCTGTCACGATATCGATCTGGTCAACTGGATGACGGACTCGCTGGCGGTCAAGGCCGCCTCCTTTGGTGGCTGTGATTTCTTTACCCCGGCCAATGCCCACCATTCCGAACGGCTGGGAAAGTCGCCTGACGGAAAGCAGGCCTTCACCACGTGGAGTAACAACAAGATTAACGGGAATATCATGAATCCCTTTAATGCCGACAAGGATATTCTCGACAATCAGGTGGCGATTCTCCAGTTCGCGAGCGGGACTCGCGCCTCATTCCACACGAATTGCATCACCGGGATTCCCGAACGCCGCATGTATATTTGCGGAACGGAAGGCACCCTCCGCGCTGACGTCATGACGGGTCAGTTGGAAGTGAAGCGGATCGGGTTCAACACCCAGCTTGAGGATTGCCGGTCGACCTCTTCAGGGGGGCATGGCGGGGGTGACAGTATCCTGGGGACCAGTTTGGCTGACACCATGTTGAAGGGAACTCCCCCGCTCACCTCCCTTGAGGACGGTCTGCGCGCGGCCTTCACCGCCTTCGGAATGGATGAGGCTCAACGCACGGGGACGGTTGTGGACCTCTCCCCGTTCTGGCAGAGGGCCGGCATTGATCCCATCGGTAAGAGCTAACGGATTGACGATGCGGTGCACGTTAGTGGCGTTTACAATGGAAGTTCGTGAACCCGTTGCCAGCCTCGTTCCAGATGGCGTATTTGGATCCAACGCTCAAGTTCCTCTATATTCAGCAGGGAGCGGGAAACTCGCAAAATGCTTCGTATGTCGCGAAGATGTTTTTCTGAGCCACCTTCCTGGAAATACTCTAGTTTTCGCGCGATGACGTACTCGGGTGGTGCCAGAATCATGGGCATCCCCTCAAGCATGAATTTTTTACTCCGGGCCAAACCCCAGGCCGACCATGGATCTTGACCCAAAGGATAGATGTCTGCCTTAAATCCCGTCCCTTGGTGAATGATGTTGAAATGCCCTCCGCATTCACGCGCGAGTTCGAGTCGGATAATGTCAATGGGCGGACAATAGAAGTCCGGGGCAGGAAAACTCAGAACCAGCCTACCCGCTTGGATCCTGTCCAACTCAACGACAATGTCGATATCATGGGTCAGTCGTGGTTCTCCATAAGCGATGCTGGCTACGGATCCGGTGACCATGTATCGGGCTTCCAATTGGTTCAGCCGGTTCACAAAAATTAATACAGGATCAACTTCGGGCATGTAGGAAACTTTCCCGTAGTGCCATTTTTATTTCGTCTTCTGACCAGTCGGGATGAAATTGGCGAAATGCCGCCTCCTTGATCCGGCGCGCGGAACGACACAATTTAAGGAAAGCCAGTAGGCGTTGTTCAGGCGTCATTTTCGTCAAGATGTCGTATTGGTCGTTATTGGTGTCCATGGCCAGCTTTTCTGTAGTTCATTATGAAAGGTCACTTATTGATGTTCAAGCCGAAAGTACATGCCTTTTTTCTGTTTGCACAACCCTCATAATATCGGGTGTTTCGAATATGACAGGATTTGGTCGGTATGCTACAACGCAAGCAAGAGCGTTTACCGGGTCTGCTGGCGGTAGAGGCGGGCGTAGAAGCCGTTCCCCTTCACCAGGTCGTCGTGGGTGCCGGTCTCGGCCACCACGCCGCCATCGAGGACGCAGATCCGCTGGCAACGCATGGCCATGGAGACACGCTGGGAGACGATCACCGCGGTGCGGCCGTCCAGGATTTTCACGAGCGTGGCCTGGATCCGGCGCTCCGTCTCGGCGTCCAGCGCCGACATGCAGTCGTCGAGCAGCAGGACGTCGGGTTGGCTCAGCAGGGCCCGCGCCAGCGTGATGCGTTGCCGCTGACCGCCGGAAAGCGTCATGCCTTTCTCGCCGATCAGGGTCTCGTATTTGACGGGAAGTTCCATGATGGAGTCGTGAATTTCGGCCGCTTGGGCGGCGGCGATGATCTGGCGCGGGCTGGCATCAGGATTCCCGTAGCAGATGTTGTCCCGGATCGAGCCGCCGAAGATTTGGGGCTCCTGGGGAACGAGGACCACCCGCCGGTGCAGGGCGTCGGCACGAATCCGGTTCAGCGGAACGTGATCATACAAGATCTCCCCCGTCAGGGGCTCATAGAGGCGGCTGAGCAGGTGGAGTAGGGTGCTCTTGCCGCAGCCACTCGCGCCCATGACGCACATCCAGGACCCGGTGGGAATATGCATGGTAATATCCTCCAGCACGGGTTCGCTCTGCTGCTCGTGGCGGAAATGCGCATTCAGCAGGGTGACGCCACGCTTGAGGGGGACCGGGAACTCCATGGCGTCGGGGGCATCGACGATGGCTTCCTTTTCGTCCAGCACCTGCACCAGCCGCTGCAGTACGACCAGCAGCTTGGCCACGGTGACGTTCAGCTGGCTCAGGGTAATCACCGGACCAAACAGCACCGCCGTCACCCCGTAGGCGTACATCAGGGTGCCGAGGGTCATCTCGCCAGCCAGCACCCGCGTGGTGCCATAAAGGAAAAGGGCGCAGGTCCCGATGGTCGAAATAATGGTGCACAGGGCGCCCAGTCCGGCGGAGGCTTTTTGCTGCAGCATGGTGTCCCGCAGAAAGCAGGCGGAGAGCCGGTGGAAGTTCAGGTCTTCATGTTTTTCACGGCCGTAGGACTGGATGGCCCGCATACTGTCAAGCTTCTGGGAGGCCAGGGAATACATCCAGGAGTTGGTGTGCCGGAGTTCAGCGGTGACCTCATTCAGCACGCGGCGCGACCGGCGGTAGGCAAGCAGGTAGGCGGGCAGGGTCAGCAACACAATCACGCCAAAACGCCAGTCGAGTACAAAGAGGATCGTCAGGCCCGTGGTGATGAGCGTGAACGCGCTGAGGAACGTCAGGAAGGTCATGTACAATTGATCCTGCACCTCGCCGACATCCGACATGATGCGCGCCATCAACCGGCCCGGGGCATGGGATTTATGGTAAGCCAGGGACAATCTCATGACCTTCTGGTGAAGATCCTCGCGGAGCCGGGCGGTGAGTTTCTGGGAGATGTTGATCCGGCCACGGGTCTCGATGCGGGACCCGACATTGGAGATGATCAGGGTCGCCAGGTAAATGCCGAAAAGCGTCCCGAGCATCCCCATGGCCCCGGCAGACCGGACGGTCATTTCCGGACCCCGGTCGCGGGTCTGGACCCCGGTGGGGCCGGTTTTTTCAGGCATCCGATCCGTCTGGTGCGGGGCGAGGTCGGGGGCTGTGGCGGACGCGTTGGGTGTCTCCGAGGTGGTGGTTACGACCAGAATCGAATCGACCACTACCCGGCCGTACCAGGCCATCAGGAACGGGGTCCAGGCGTTCACCACCCACCAGATGGAGATCGCCAGCAACATCCGCCGGTGGGGCCAGACGTATTCACGCAGAAAGCGGAAATAGAGGTCCATGTGCCCGGCGTTCGGCTCATACTCCCGGCGCGGGGGGCGAAAACGGATATTACGGTGGTGTGGCTTCATGCGGTCTGGCTTTCGTCGAGGGTGCCGCGCCCCATGAATTTGGCATAGATGGCCGCATAGTGTCCGCCGGGGATTTTCATGAGGTCATCATGGCTACCCTGCTCCAGCACCTGCCCCTGACGCATCAGGATGATCACGTCCGCGGTGCGGATCGTGCTGAGCCGGTGTGCCACGATGAAGGCCGTCCGGTCTTTCAGCAGACGTTCCATGGCGAGTTGAATGGCCTGCTCGGATTCACTATCCAGGGCGCTGGTGGCTTCATCCATGATGAGGATGGCCGGATTGGCCGCGACGGCGCGGGCAATGGTGATGCGCTGCTTCTGGCCGGTGGACAGTTGGGTGCCCTCGGTGCCGATCAGGGTGTTGTAGCCGTTCGGCAGGGTCATGATGAAGTCGTGAATCTCGGCAGTCTGTGCGGCGGTCTCGATTTCCGCCTGGGTGGCGCCCGGCCGGGCGTAGCGGATGTTGTCGGCAATACTGGCGGTAAAGAGCTGCGGCTCCTGGAGCACGATGCCGAACTGGCGGCGGAGTTGTGAGAGCCGCACCTTGCGGATATCATGGCCATCAAGCCGCAGGGTCCCGCCGGTGACATCAAAGAAGCGCAGGAGCAGGGAGAGGAGGGTGCTCTTGCCGCACCCCGTTGGCCCGATGAGCGCCACCGTCTGGCCGGGCGCCACATGGAGACTGAAGTCGCGGATGATCGGCTTGCCGGGGTTGTAGTGGAAGTCAACGTGGTCGAAATCCACCCGGCCGCTCAGGCGGGGCAGGATCTGCGCATCGGGCAGATCCTGGATCTCGGGAGTTTCCGTGAACAGCTCGGTCAGCCGGTCGGCGGCCACACCCACATCCTGGATCTGTTTGGCCAGCAGCGAGAACCGCACGGCCGGCCAGAGCAGCTGCATGGCGTAGGTGGTGAACGCGAGCACATCGCCATAGGTCATCAACTCCATGAGCACCATCGCGCAGCCGGAAAAATAAATGGTGGCGCGGCCGGCCTCGGCCAGCAGCGAGGTGTTCGTCGAGAAGGTGTTATTGGCGACCTGCATCGTGCGGACCTGCTTCAGGCTGGAATCCGACTGGGCCCGGAACACGCGCTGTTCGCGTGCCTCCGCTCCATAGCTTTTGACGACCATCGTGGTCATCAGCCGGTCCTGCAGCCCGGCAGACAGCCGGTCCATGGACCGCTGGTAATTCCGGTTGGTCTGCCGGATGAACCCGATGTTGAGGCGGACGTTGATCACGAAGATCACCATCAGGAGCAGGATGACGAGGGCCAGCCGCCAGTTGATGAGAAAGGTGGCGGTGATGGCGAAGGCGGAGCAGACCAGATCGGAGACGATGCTGATGGTTTGTGCGGTGAGCAGGTTCTGGACCGCCCCGGTATCACCCATGAGGCGGTTGACGAGCATGCCGACGCCAGTCTTGCCGAAGAACCGCATGGAGAGCCGCAACAAATGCCGGTAGAGTGTCTGCCGCATGTCGAAGACAAACTTCTGCCCTACGTAGGTGATGCCCAGGGTTTGCAGATAGGAACAGCCGGCGCTCAACAGGGGTAGCAGGATCATGGCCAGTCCCAGCATAAAGAGGGGGGCCCGGTCCCCGGGGGTGATCACCCGGTCGACGATGGCCCGCATGACCAGGGGCGGGAGCATCGCCAGGATTGATAACAAGGCCGTCAGTCCCAGCAGTCCCCACAGCCGCCTCTTGTAGGGCGACAGCATCGGGATGAACACTTTCAGTCTATCGGCGAGCATGAGGCCCCTCGTTGACTACAGGTCCACAATGAATTGCCACACGTTGACCTGGCCGCAGTAGATGCGCGCCTCGGCCGAGGTGCCGGGCGGAACGGTCCGGCCACGGGCCTCGAAGTCACCATAGGCCACCCGGTAGGTTTTCTGTCCCTCGGTCTGGATGACATTCCGCAGGGCTTCGATCTTGCCCGTAAACCCGACCGGCTGAAGGCCGCCATAGGGGGTCAGATAGGCCTTGTAGGGCTGGCCGACGGCGACCCGGGCGGCGTAGCGCTCGGGGATCCGCAGTTTCATCACCTGCCGGTCGCCACCGAAAATTTCATACATGATATTCTCGGGCCGCATCAGTTCCCCGATCACAAACTCATAGCGCAACACCTGGCCGGCCACGGGGGCACGGATGGTTTTCAAGGTCAGTCGTGACGCGGCCCGGGCGAGAGCATCACGGCGGGCTTTGATTTCCTGGCGCCGGGCGGCCAACTCCTGATCGTTGACCGTCTGATCTTTTTTCAACAGCGACTCCAGTTCGGCCTCGGAGAGCTTGCCTGCCAGCATCATGTCCTCCATGGCGCTCCCGGCCAGGAGTCCCTTCTCGAGCAATTCCTGGGCGCGGGTCAATTTCGCGCTGGTGTTCTGGACGCGCAGGCGGGCAATGGCGATCAGTTCCTCATGGCGTCGTTTTTCCTCAACGATTTCCGCCTGCCGCCGGGCCAGTTCGGATTCCGTCTGGAGCACCCGGCTTTGCGCTTCTTCCACGACCGCCTGCTCTTCCGTCATGTCCAGAGTGGCCAGCACCTGGCCCTGCGTCACGATGGTCCCGGTCTGGACCAGGATGTCCGCCACGGTGCCGACGGTGGCCGGGCGCACTTCCGCATAATGTTCGGTGGTGATATACCCATTGGCGAGAAAGCTGCGTTCAAGGTGGATGAACAGGCCGGCGAGCGCCACGATCAGGATGATCGCAAGGGTGAAAGACAGGCGGCGGAACCGGCGGCGTTGGCGTTGCGGCGCGGACGTCAGTGCGGGTTCCCCGGTGGTGGTGCGGTATTCTCCCATAATATTCAGGCTTTCTCCGGTGCGACGGGGCCCGGCGGCTGTCCCGGAAACCCGTCAGATTCATCGGTGTAACGTTTAATGCAGAAGTTGCAATCCGCGCAGGGCCGCTCGTAGCAGTTGCGGTGGACACGGGCCGGATACATCCGGCGAAAGGCTTCGTAACAATCGTCGCAACAGAAGCAATGCCGCTCCTGGAATGAGCCCAGTGCCACATGAACCAGATGGAAGCCGTCCTGTTCCGGGCGGCAGGGCGTGTCGCACCAGGCGCAGGGTTGTTCGGCCCGTTCCAGAATCTGGTCCCCACAGGCCGGGCAGCGGCCCACCTTGACAAACTTCGTATACTCCGGCAGATCTTCGGCCGAAATCAGGAGCTCTTCCTTGCCCTGGGCATCGCGGTGGATATGGGAGGTGGCGCGATCGGAGGCGGGCTTCGCCTCCCGGATCTCGGGCAGGATCTGTTTTTCCATGGCGACTTCAAGTTCCTCGGGGGAGTCGTCACCCAGCCCGAACAACTCTTTGAGTTTACTGATGTCCATCAGGGGCGCCTCCCGGCTGATAGCCGCACGCGTACATGAAATCCGAATGGCCCTTCAGCAGGCCGGCGACAATGGCGTTACGGGAGCGGTAGGCCTTGGTCAGGTCATTCTGGGCATCCAGCACATTGCGGCTGCGCCCTTCGCCGAGCCGGAAGCGCTCGGCCTCGGCCTCAAGGGTCCGGCGGGCCTGCTCCACGGCGATGGTGATCTCCTTGAACCGCTCCCCGGCGCCGGTCACATCACGGTGCGCGGCCGCCAGATCGGCGGTCAGCCGGTTCTGCAGTTCACGGCGGACTTCAGCGAGTTGGGCTTCACGCGCACGTGACTCGCGGAGTCGGGCGCGGGCGCCCGTCTGGCTCCAAGGGCGTGTCCAGACCAGTAACGCCGCGGCGGATGAGGTATCGCCGCCAATAAGGGTCCCCGTGTCGGCGGTCTGTGAAGAGGTATCCTCTGTCGCCCAGACGCCGCGCAGGGAGAGTCCCAGGTCAGGGCGCAGCTTGTCGTCAAGCGCCCGGCTTTCAGCGGCTGCAGCTGCAGAGAGGGCGTCGACTTCGCGCAGGGCGCCGCGGGCGGCACACGATGCGGTGCAGGCCGGCAGCTCCGGGACGGCCAGGCTGGTGGCGCGGGTGATCAGCGTGGCGGGATTGGTTGTCAGCAGGGAAGGCGGCGCAATCCCCAGAACCTGTTCCAACCTGATGCGGGCGGTATCAATCGCCTGGCTGGCGGCGCAGATTTCCTCGCGGCGTAGCGCGAGTTCGAGTCGTGCGGGAGCCAACTGGTATTCAGGGACGACTTTCAGCCGGACCAGCTCCTCCGCTTCCTTCAGCAGTTGTTGGGCGCGGTCGGTGGCGGATCCTGAGGTGGCGGCATTGGCCATTTCCATGAGGTACGCAATGTAGGCCAGTTCCACGGCATGCCGGACGGCTTGACGTGTTTCCAGCTGGCGGGCCTCGGCGGCGGTTTGCAGTTCTTTCTGGCGGGCTTGACTCAGGCGCCACTGGCTGAAGCCCCGGTCCTGGAGCAGCGGGATGCGGATCTGGCCGCCGACGAGGGTGCGATAGCCTGAGTCGATTCCCTTTGCCGGGTCGATCAGGTACTGCTCCGAGACGCCGACTCCGGCATAGATGCCCGGGCGAATCGGGACTTCAACGGCAGCGGCGCCACCATACGCATCGGCCGTCGGCAACCACACGGGAGCGGCGATAAGGGGGGCGGAGGCGTTACCGTCTAACCGTCCGGCCGTTGCGGTCGTGCGGGGATCGAGAAATTCGCCGGTGGCGTCATGGGCCGCTTCGGCCTGCCGTGTGCCTTCGCGGGCAGCCTGCAGGGCCGGGCTGTTACTGTAGGCCAGACAGATGAGTTCATCGAGTTCGTCAGCACGGCCGTTCCACGTTGCCAGAAGGGTCAGGCAGAGGGAAATCCCTAATATTTCAAATCTCATTCAGGCCAACCCTCAAATTCAATGCCGATGCATTGAGACCCATGAATCCTTATGAATGGACACATGCCCCCGTGGGCTAGCCTGTAAAAGCGCTTTCATGGACGGATATGGTGCGGGAACAGGGCGGGGAAATCAAGCGCGATCACGCGCCGCTTTACCGGGATAGTTCTACTTGAACCTTGAATATTGTCAGGCATTCTGCATAAATATCCTTGATTTAATATATCAAGGATTAAGACATGAACATGATAACAAAAGTAACAGGGAAAAATCAGGTTACGATCCCGGTCTCGGTTGCGGAACAACTGGCTATCCATCGTGGATCGCGGCTGGATTGGCGCGTTCTTGATGACGGGCAGAGTGTTGAGGTACGGGTTTTACCAACGCGGGGCGAACTGGCGCGTAAGCTGTGGGGGCGCGGGAGCAAGCAGGCGCGCCCTGGATCAGATGCGGTCGCCGTGCTTATTGCGCAGCGGGTCCGTGATGACGAAGAGCGGCGGCGGGCATTGGGGAATTCATGAGTGCTTATCTATTAGATACGTCCGCCGTGGTGGCGCATTACCAGAAAGAAGTAGGTCATGCCCGGGTACAGGCCTTGTTCGATGACGAAGATGCGGTGTTGTGGCTTGCTGCGCCTTCCCTGTTGGAAATGGAGGCCTGTCTTCGTGATATCGGCCTGGACGCCGCCATCCGGCGTAAGACGGTGGATGCTTACGCCAATGAACTCATGCATATTGTGGCGGTGGATGAACGTGTGGTCCGGCGCGCCATCGAGATCCGCGATGCGGCGGTGGGCCGTTTGCCAGCCATGGACGCCTTGATTTCCGCGTGCGCGGCCGTTTGTGGCGCCGTACTGGTTCACAGGGACTCGCATTTCGACACCATCCCGCAACAGGTTTTGCCGAGTCTGCGGCTTTCCTCGAAGGACGACGAAGCTGCGACCGCTACGGCCGCATGGAATGTTGTGAAGGAAGCAAGGGTGACCTACAAGACGAGGCGAAAAGGCCGGCGCACGATTAAATCCGGCTCAGCCAAGAGGTCGCCGCAGGTTTAGGGTTGGCGCATGGGCTTAATAGAATATATTGAAGGGCGAAGGCTGATTAAGTAGCCTCAACTCATGAAGAAAATTTTACTGGCATTTGACTCGTTCAAGGGGAGTCTCCCAGCCCAGGAGGCCTGCCGGATTGTGGCCTCGACGCTGGCGGAAGTCCGGCCCGGATGGCAGGTGATCTCCAAACCCATGGCTGATGGCGGGGAGGGGACTTCAGAGACGGTTCTGGCGGCGGTTTCGGGCGAGTGGTGCCCCTGTCGCGTCATGGGACCGTTGCCGGAGCAGACGGTTGACGCGGGGTTTGTCTGGTTCCCGGAAAGCCGGACCGCGCTGGTGGAAATGGCCACAGCGAGTGGAATTACCCTGGTGCCGGACCACCAGTTGAATCCGATGCTGACCACCACCTTTGGCACGGGGCAGCTGGTGATGAAGGCTTTGGAAAAGGGGCCTGACCGGATTTTGTTGGCCCTCGGCGGCAGCGCCACCGTGGATGGCGGGGTGGGTGCCGCCATGGCCATGGGGTGGCGTTTTCTGGATGCCGCGGGCCAGCTGGTCATACTGGGGGGGGGCGGTGTCGAGGCGATTGCCCGGATGATCCCTCCTGTGTCCCCGTTGACCCTGCCGGCCGTTGAGGTGTTGTGTGATGTCACGAATCCGTTATGCGGGGAGCGGGGTGCGGCGGCAGTTTACGGACCTCAGAAGGGGGCCACGCCGGAAATGGTGCGGCGCCTGGATGCCGCCTTGTGCCGCTTGGCGGGGTTCATGAAAGCACAGGCCGGCCGTGATGTGGCGGCGGTGCCCGGCGCAGGCGCCGCGGGCGGATTGGCGGCCGGGGCGATGGCCTTTTTGGGCGGCCGCCTCGTGTCCGGCGTTGAGGCGGTGATCGAGGTGTGCGGCGTGGAAAAAGCGATGCAGGGCGCCGACTGGGTGATTACGGGCGAGGGCCGCCTTGATCACCAGTCATTCCAGGGGAAAGTGGTTTCCGGGATCGTGGCGGCTGCCAGACGGAACCACGCCAAGGTGGCGGTGATTGCCGGGCAGGTGACCTTGGCTGAGGAGGAGTGGCGCCGCCATGGGGTAAGTCAGGCCTTTGGCCTGGTCCCGCTTGGGCCAGTAACCCCCGAGATGATCGGGGAGGCCCGGCCGCGCCTGGTTGATCAGGTGCGGCTACTGGCCAATGCGATCGGCTCCTGACCCGCTCAGCGGGTCAGGATGGTGTAGAGCGCATCCTTGGGAAGCGTGAGGACGCCCCCCACCATGGCGAGGTCGCCGCGTTTCACTCCGTTACCATCCAGGACCACCGCCGTGAGCCCCACCGGGTTGGCAAAGGTGACGGTGGCCGACACGTCTTTAACGTTGATCGGGGCCTGGCCGACATCAAGAATACGGCCGTTGGCTGCCTGCCAGCCGTAGAGTTTCTGCTCCGTGAACGCCTGGACGAGGATTTTCCGCGAAGTGGCCAGGGGTAATCCATCCAGTGAGATCACGTGAACGGTGCCGTAGTCATTGCGACAGGAGAGGGTCACGTCCTTGAGTTTTACAGGACCCGCCTTGGCGAGAAACCCGCTGACCGCCTGACTCCTCGGGCTGTTGACGGTGACCAGTCCATTGCCCCAATCCCAGCGCAACTCGCCGGTGGCGCTGGTCACCACCTTGTTTGCGTGGTCGATAAATTTCGACAGGTCGGCGGACTCGGGCGTGCCCGCGCCGCCGATGACACGCTCGACCCGGCCGACGCAGTAGCTGTAGGGGTCGAAGGCGTCATCACGCCCGGCTTCGCCGGCCTTGGGGGCCTCATTCAGCCGGAAGTCGGTGTTGGGGCCTTCGACAAACCCCGAGCCCTTGAAGGCAAACAGGTCGTCGATGCTTACGACCTGACGCAGTACGGTGGGGCCGGGCTTCAGGTCGCCGCGGCGGTACTGCAGGGCCGTGGCCGGGAACTGGCCCAGCCAGCCGGGTCGCATCATGGGCCACTTGCTGGTGCCGTCGGTATCCCAGGTGCCGCTGTGAGTGGCAAAGCTGAAGATGCCGTCCACGCCCTGCAGGGCGGAGTAGGAGGACAGCAGGAGCGGCCCATCGGCGATCAGCCGGTTGGGCGCATCCCACATGACCTCGGTGTTGATGTGCGGTTTGCCCGCCAGTTGCAGGTAGCCGGTGAGGGCCGTGGTGGGATCCAGGACCGCCGCTTTGTCGGTGAAGGTGTGGCCGGTTCGCAACATATGCCCGGACGCCTCGCCCTGGTGTTTGCCGCCAAAGTAACCATGCCGGTCAATACAGTCGGTGGCCGTATAAGTCCAGCGCTCGATCATCCCCAGCTGCCGGTTGTCGGCCGTGGTCCAGTTGCTGGCCGAGATCACCCCCTTGAAACCGCACTCCTTACGCAGGAACTCCGCCAGTTCGGCATAGGTCTGGTGTTGCAGCTCGGCCAGGAAACGGATCTGGTCGGTGGCCCGTGCCTGTTTGCCGGGACTCGATTTGCTGAAGCCTTCGGCGGTCATGTCCCAGGCCTTATAGAGGCCAAGGCGGCCTTCCCCATCGGAGGGATGGATCTCGCCTTTCCAGGCAGTCTTGGCGGCATCGAGGGAGCCGTAGCGTTTGGTCGCCCAGGTGCCGAAGCGTTGGCACATCTGGCGATAGGGGCCGGGGCCAAAGCCTTCCGGCTGGAAGGTCCAGAAGAAGAAGGAGTCCTCGTTCTGGATCTCGAAGAAGGCGACGGCGGGGTCCTCGGCCAGAGTCTTGCCGGTGTAGGGATTTTTGGTCGTCAGCACGCCCTTGGCCCAGGCTTTCCAGTGGGACTGGAAGATGGGTTCGAAGAGAAGTAACCCCGTTGGATTTTTACCGATGGCGCCATCAACGATGCCGTCCGAAGCCTTGAGCTGGAGCCAGAGGGGGAAGTAAATTGAAAGGTGGACGTAGATCCCTTGATCAGCAAAGGCCTGGATCTGGCGGAAGCACTGGTCCATGTGTACCGGGTTGAGTGCTTTGGGATCGTTCCCGGTGCGATCGAACCAGCCGCCGTGGAGACGCGCCAGGTTGACACCATTCTTGGCCAGGCGTGCGGCCAGGTAGTCGGCCCCATCGGGATCTTTAGCCGGTCCGGCGTTGGCGGCCCAGAAACGGATCGGGGTTCCGGCCCCATCGACAAAGTCGTCACCTTTCGCCCGGACGAAGCCCTTCTCGCCGGCCCGCCGCTCATTCAGTCCGCGCAGATCGAGGAGGGCGTCTTTGGAAAACTCGTCGATCGGGGGCTCAAAGGCGAACCAGCCCGGCTCGGCCGTGTCGAGCGTCATGCCGGGTTTGACCTTGCCGTTGGGGGTGAAGGGCTTGGCGGCCAGCACGAAGCAGTCGAGGCCCCCGTGGTGATTGGCCTTGCCGTCGAAGCGGAACGAGACGTTTTGCTTGCCCGCCTTCAGGGGAATCACGCCGGCTTTCATCCAGGCGATGAAGCGCAGATCGGGCTTGGAGTCGGTGGCGATGTTGACCTGATCAGTGGCCTTCGTGCAGTCGATGGCCGTCCAGTCACCATTGCCAATGCGGTATTCGATCTGGGCCTGGACGGGGTTGGCGCGCGCCCACAGGGTCCAATCGCCGTCTTTTGGAACCTCGACGCTGTAGTCGGCGATGGCGCCGGCGGGGCCGTCGAAGGTGGAAATCCAGCCGTTTCCGGAGAGCTGGTCCTTCTTGACCATATTCGAATACCAGTTATGCGGTTTAAGGTCCGAGTGCAGTGCGGCTTCGCCTTCGACCCAGACGAAGGCGCTGGCGTCGAAGGTGCCGCCGCCTTTGGCCGCCGGGCCGGGCTTGCTTTTGCCTGAAGGGAAGAAGGGTTTGGTGGTCAGCAGGAAGCAGTCGAGGCCGCCTGTCCCGTCCGGCTGTAGATTGACACTTTTCAATAAAGGAGAAAAGTGCGA